>RFIL01000335.1 GCA_003695285.1 Calditrichota bacterium | reverse complement strand
CCAATGAAGCTACCGGTCCATGTTACGGAGTAGCCAACAAAATATTGTCCCAGAAGATTTAAATGGGCCCCAACATTAGGTCCGCCTTTTATCAGCAGCCATACTGTCATTATAAAAACACCCAATGCTCCCAGCACCGCCATCACAAAAGCTAAGACATTAGCCTGAATCCTGGCGACCTGATGAGTGATTTCTTCATCTACAGAATGCTTTTTCATCTGTCATTTCCGTTTTTTTATAAAATGTAAGTTATTTACCTGGTATAGTCAAATATTGATTACAGAAGGGGTAGAACGTATTACACTTTGTCGAGCAAATCCTTGCTTTCCTCTTTCTCGATATTTCTTTTAATGAGATAAGCATAAGCAGCTACAGCCCAATTCCTTAAAGTAGCAATGACATATCCCATGATAAATCCCCCTAAACCTGCTTCAAGAAATCCAATGAAAGCTCCCGGCCAGGTGACCTTATAACCAACTAAATAATTCCCTAATAAACTCAGTGTAGGCCCAATCACCGGGCCCCCTTTTAACAGCAGTATGGCTGTGGCCAGAAAAAGGAGTAAGCCACTGACAAACCCGACTGCCCCTCCGAGGGCCAACGGATCAAGCTTGGCAAAAACCGATTCGATGACTTCTTCGATGGGAATGGTCGGTACTTCTTCCTTCGGCTCAATACGGGTTGGTATCAAACGGTCACCAGAAGCGGCTGCCTTGACTTCACCTTCTTCATGGTATTCCGTTTCCGTATTTACACTCCAGACATCGTAACACTCTCCAAAAATATTACGAGCGGCATAGACTGCTGTTAACATTGAATGATCCTGGTTGTTATACCGGTGAAGACCATTTCTACCGATCGTCTGTAAATTCGTAAACTCTGATAAATAGTTTTTCAAGGTCTCTACACTACTATGGTAATATCTATCATAGATGGGGTAAGCTTTTTTCATTCTGACCACGGTGCCATCAATGACTTCATTCCGTTCAATTAATCCCAGATGAGAACATTCTTTAATTCCCAGTTCAATTAACCGTTCATCTGGCCAGGTCCATTCTTCATCTTTTTCCCATAAAAAATATTCCAGACCCAGCGACGTTTTGCTAATGTCCGGAACCATATCGGGACTCCAGTTTTTGTAATTCTGGATTCGTCCCATCTTCACCTCCGGAGTGTGAATATAAATCCAGTTATCGGGAAAGACATCTTCACGGTTGACAATTAATACCACGGTGAGATAATCCCGATAACGAAGACGGTGGGCGGCTTCTAGAACCTTATCCGGTGGGGCTGGATCCAATGCAAAAATTAATTCCCTCAGGGGCATGGAGGAAATAAACTGCTCTCCAGCATATTCGGTCTCTTCTCCATCCTGGTTGACTGCCACCACTGATTCTACACGGAATTTATCGTGTTTTACTTTTTTCACGTACTGTCCATGGATGGTGGGGTTGCCTTGCTCTGCCAGGATCTTTTCACATGATTCCCACATCATCCCGGGACCCAGTCGGGGATAGTAGAATTGTTCGATTAAAGTGGTGATTACCTTTCCATCTTTGGATTTTCCGCTGCCGAAGATTGCATTCCGAACCGCCTCGGTTAAGGAGAGGTTTTTTATCCGTTGAGCTGCCCAATCGGCTGAAATCTCATTACAGGGAATTCCCCATACTTTTTCGGTATAGTTTTTAAAAAAGATATTGTAAAGACGATATCCAAAACGGTTGGCCACCCACTGCTCAAAATTTGTTTCTTCTCGGGTGGGCATTATTTTTGTTTTTGCATAACTCAGGATGACCAGAGTCGATTCAACAGGGCCTAAACCGATTAAGGCATTCAACGCTTTCAATGGATAATCGAAAAAATGCCCTCGATAGTGAATCCGTGAGAGGCGGGGACGGACTAAAAAATCTTCTCCTAAAATTTCTTCCCAGAGCTGACGGACATAGGGCACTTTGGTGAAGAATCGATGCCCCCCGATATCGAACCGATATCCTTTATAATTGACTGTTCTGGAAATTCCTCCGACCAGGGTATCCGCTTCCAGAACAATGGAATTCATCCCCAGTTTATGTAATTCATATCCGGCTGTTAAGCCAGCGGGTCCGGCTCCAATAATGACAGCCTTTGACATGACTAATTCCCTTTATTTTGGATGAATGTGATGGTTAATCCTCAACCACATGTGTTTCAAAAATCTTCAAATACTCCTGCCATTTATCTTGATGAAAAATTCCATCCTCTCCCAGACAATCTACTGCAGAACGAGCCATATATAAGGCATGGTGAGTGTTGTCATGAACAAACAATCCCTGTCGACCAAAAGAAAGCAGATTGGTAAATCTTTTAAGATACTGATGTAGTACCTCAAAGTGGCCTTCAAATCCTCTGTCATATATGGGATAAGCAAAAGGCAAACGGCGGGTAAATACCTCTTCAATTGGAACTCTTACCGGAAGGCCCGCTTTTTCCAGGGCTTCTACTAATAATTCCCCCAGTTCATGGTCACTCTTTTTCCATAACTCATCGTTCAGGTTACAGGGAAGTTCTGCGCATAAGGCAGTCAATCCGGTTGGTTCCTTGACCCCGCTATAATTTTTAGGCTCAGAAAGACGGGTAATGGCAATGTCTTCACCAGGAAAATAATGAGCATCGTATTCAGTAAATTGATTAGTCTTCAGGAAAAGATAAATTAAAATCATGGAACGGAATCGAATGCTTTCCACTGCATCCAATATTGCCCGGGGGGGAGGGGGAGATATGCTTTTTATCAGGACAGTCAACGGAAGGGTTGACCAGATGTAATCGGCAGTCACTTTTTGCTGTTGGTTTTCTGTTTCATAAATAACGCTCCGGATGCAATCTCCCTCAATATTCAGTTGTTTAACTCGGGCTCCAAAGTGAAAGGTGGCACCATACTCCTGAGCGTGATGGAAGTATTCCGTGGAGATTTGACCAAAGCCCTTTCTGGGATAATAGAAGAAAGGTTTCCCGTTTACCCCGGTGTTCTGAGGTTTACTGAATACTTTTTTTATGATTTTAAAAATTGAGTTTGCTGAGACTCTTTTTTGCGCTTGTATCGCGGATATCTCTTCAGGAGGAAGCCCCCATATTTTTCGGGCATAGGGAAAATAAAATTCCTGACAGATTGTTTTTCCCAGCTGTTTTTCCAGAACTGAGGCGAAGGTAGGGGAATCTTTACCATTCGTTCTTAAAGGACTAATTACAGATAGAACAGTATCTTTAGCTACTCCACTACCAAATCCAATCGGTAATCGCAACACCAGGTCCAGGGGATTGAGAGGAAAATGGATCCAGCGCTGTTTTAAACGAATTCGTCCATGTCGGGGACGGACCAGCAAATCCTCACCGAGCATCATTTTTATATCTTTGAAAATTTCAGGATCACAAGCGGGATGCAAACGATGACTACCGTAGTCGAGGAAAATTCCAGAGTGTTCAAAACTCCCGGAATTTCCTCCAACCCCATTATTCAATTCCAGAACGGTAACCTTAGCTCTATTCTGACGAGTCAGGTAGTACGCTGCCCCAACCCCGGCGGGCCCTGCGCCGAGTATAGCCACATGGGGTGATGAGTTGCGATCGTTGGTTTTTTTAGTCATTGAATATCGTCGATATTGTAGAAATATTAGTACGTCGAGGTGAACTTTATAATTCTTTGGGAGTCCCTCTCAGGGTTGACAGGCTGGGGAAAGGGGTGTCCACCTGATTCATGACCAGATAGAAAATACCTCCCAGAATACCACCTGAAACCAGGATGGTTTCCCACAGGAGCCCTACACCTACCGCCAATGCGATGGGAATATCCAGACGAGTCAACAGAGCAGCCAGTGCCGCTTCCCGGACACCAAGTCCTCCCATGCTGATTGGTAACAACGCTGATAATTTGGCCAGAGGCCATACCAGTATCCATACTACAAATGGGATATCAATTCCACACTGCATACCAAGATATGCATTAATACCCACGAAGGTTGTTTGCATGATAATAGCGACGAGCAGAGAAATAATCGCCTTCCAGGGGGTTTTTAAAAGTTCCTTTACCAGTTCCTGATAACGTTTCAGAAGTTTCTTTAGCGATGATGGAAGCCAGGTGAAGGTGGGGAGGAGGAGGAAAATTCCTCCGGAGAGAGCCATCAGAGAAAGAATTACAAAAACAACCCGGAGGATATTTCGATCGGTATCAGTAAAAGCCTGCGGTGCGAAATAAGCTCCTATGAGAATAATGATACCCAGCGCAGAAGTGTCCAGGAATCGATCCAGGATTCCTCCAAGAATGACATTCCCTTTTTGTTTTAAATAACGAATAGCAAGTCCTGCTCTCACCACATCTCCTCCGGCCAGCGATGGGAGAAATAAATTGGCAAATAAACCAGCAAAATGGCATCTTAAGGCGATCAGGAAAGGGAGATAGCTCGATTTAGTGTTGACTAACAGACGCCATTTGATGGTTCCGAAGGTATGCCCCACCAGGAACAATCCCAGTGCTATGAGCCATATTGGCAATGAAATACTTTTAAGGGCTCCCCATAATTCTGAAAGAGGAAGATGATACAGTAAAAAGGCTAATATGAGCAGACTAACGCTAATCCTCAGAAGAGGATGCTTTAAAATTTTAATGAATCGTTGAAGTATGTGGGTGTATGAAATTATTGTTTCCCTCCCAGTCCTACCCTGGAAATTTGATCCGAGAGTAAGCCGATTGCCCAGATAATAAACGCAGCCAGAAACCCCATGACAGCGGTTTCCGACAAATTCCCTATAAAAAGGTCATAAATAAATTTTCCCATACCCAACACAAAGAAAAACATGCCCATGGGTAAAAATACCCGTAGAGGATTAAAGAATACGATGGTTCTTAATATCAGTAGGAGGAAATGATAAGCATCTGTTGGTTTTATCTTCGATTTCCCAATCCGCTTAGCATACTCTATTGGATGATAGTGCACCAGTAGATCATTACTAAAAAATGCCAGTGTGATGGTTGTGGTAAAAGAGAACCCCGACGGTAGGATGTGGTAAAAATGTTTAACGGCTTCCTTATTCATCACCCTCAGGCCAGAATTCAGATCCGGTATTGGGTATTCTGCCAGATAACTGGCCAGTTTTCGTAAAAACCATTTTGCCGGTCTGCGAGCCCAGGGGATCTCCACATTATCCCCAACTCTCGCCCCAACCACCATGTCATAGTGGGCTGACTTTTCCAATAAATCAGGTATCGCTTCTGCGGGATAAGTTCCATCAGCATCGATTATTAACACTTTTTCGGCTCTGGCATGAGAAATTCCCTTTTTTAGAGCTGCTCCGTACCCCCGATTTTCAGGTTGTTGAAGAAGGATAACGTCGTGTTTCAGGGCCTCTTGTACTGTTCCATCCCGGGAACCATCATCCACAACAATGATTTCATATTTCCATTCGGTCTTTGACATTACATTCTCAATGCGCTTCAGTTGGTTATCAATGGCGCCTTCTTCATTATAGGCAGGTATGATAATGCTAACGAACTTTTCAGAATTGTTTTCTGTGTCTGGTAAGGGTACCTCCCGGGTTAGTACTTCAATTTCAGGAGGGGATGTTTTCTTCCTGGAACGACTCATAAGGTACTTTCCTCAGTTCTGAGATGTGTTATCGGTTATTTTACACAGATAAATGTCTCCACCGCCGATCGTGCCTGGAAATCGTTTGATGACTTCACTTCTCTCCTGGATGATTTGCCAGAGTTCCGGATGACGAGATTCCATATAAACCGGAAATGTATAGACCAACCACACTTCCTGGTGGATAGATAGGAGAGAATCCAGTTGAGAAGTACTTTGTACTTCAACCCAGGGTTGCTGATAATATTGCCGGTAGGGATAGGTCGTTAGCCCGACAGTGACTACCGGTTTTGAACCCTGATGTGTTTTGAGAAAATGTATTGGTCCTTCAAAGTTTTGCTTGGGTTGGTAACTACGAGGTAGGGCAACTAAAAACATCACCAGAAAGCAAGAAAGTAGGAAATTGCTAATAATAGTTGGGGTAAATTTTTTGGGTAAGAAATGTGACAGAACATTTCCCATCTCAAATGCGCCACGCACCGTAATTAACAAAAAATAACCGAAGGCAAAAAAGAAAAATCGGGGCCAGATGTTATGATTGGTGGCAACAACAATTGTCGCTCCCAGAAACGGTGGGAGTAACAGTAACAGCAGGGAATAAACATTTTCTTTAAAATACCGATACATCCCCAAACCAAAAACAAATCCCCCGGCAATTAATCCTAATATCATCTTTCCCAACCCAATTTGTAATCCGCGAATCGTTTCCATTAAGGTCCATAATGGGTTTGTCCATTGGGATGCAATTTGCGAAGGGCGTGAATGGATAAAATGTTTAAGAAGATCCGGCAGGGCAGGGGAGTAAAGTAACAAAGTGAAGATACCAGAAAGGATAAATCCATAGAGAAGAGCATTCTTTACAATGTCTTTATCGATAGAGAATGGAGTTATTTCCTTTCGTGCCCATAACCATAGGAAAATCAATCCCTGACTGGCTGTTACAAAGACCATGGTAAGGTGAGTATAAATACCCAAGGCAGTTGCTATTGAAAAGAAAATCCAGTGAGATAATCTGTTCTCTTTAAGCCCCAGGATAAAAAAGTTCATACTCAGGATGGCAAAGAAAAGTAATCCGGTATATCCTCTGGCATTCTGAGAGAACCAGATGTGGTGATAAGAAAACGTTAAAAGGGCAGCTGCCCAGATAGCTTCCTTCTCATTGGCTATTGATTTCCCCAACCAATACAAAGCAGGGATGGAAAGTGTTCCGAAGATGACGGCCGGAAGTCGTAATGCCCAGACGGATTCACCGAATACGGTTGTTGAAATATGGGCAAGAATCGCATATAGCATATGACGATTTTCTGAAGGGTACGACTGAACAATATTCCATAAATCCTGCCTTACTGATTGAATTAGTGTAACAATTTCATCGAACCAGATGCCATTACCCAGGGCGACTAATCTCAGAGCAAAAGCCACAAGGGTTAAGATCATTAACCAGTGAAAATAGGTACCTTTTTTGTCAGTCATGCTGGATTTGTTTGAGTAATGGGAGTTTCAACAAGATGGGGTTGGGGTAGATATAGCTCCGCCACCTGAGTTACATAGATACGTAACTAGAAGGTGGTTTACTGGCATATTTCATTTTGCCTATTCTATCAATCGGATAAAAAGGCTTATGAATTAAACAAAATGTCAGAGGATGCTGATATATTTTAATAATACTGTTTTTATTATTGTTGAACAGAGAGGGGGATGGAGAATAACCTACTACATAATTTGTCAGCAAGAATTTGCTTCATAGATTGGTTCATTTTTCCCATTTTGAAAAAAATATCCCCCCCAGATGCTCTCAGGTATATAGGATCTGTCTGCGTTAGTCCTGTTCGTAAATTGGAGAAAAAAAATATGTAAGGACAGATAAACACTACTTCAAAAAAATGAACAACAAATTTTAAACATGAGGAGTTTTTGAAAATGATTTTAGGCTCATCCACATTTTTTTCAAATCTATTTCAGCGCACATTATACTTTCTTTTACAACCAAAACTGTTGATTCTAATCACATATTTTAAAGCACTAACAATTAGTGTGTTCTACATTAAATTTTCTCTCAAAAAGAACCCCCTTCTTGGAACTATGACGGAGAAAAACTAAATTTACACCTACCAAACAAATTCTTTTACACAAGGTGAGTGATGAAAGGAATGAAATGAAAACTCTTATATTGGGTATTGGAAATGTCTTGATGGGGGATGAAGGAGTTGGGGTGCATGCTGTGAAATATATTGAGGAAAACGGTCTCTTTGAAAATGTCGATGTGTTAGAGGGAGGAACAGGTGGTTTTCATTTATTGGAATATTTTCAAAAGTATGATAGGGTCATTTTAATTGATGCGACCCTGGATGAGAATCCGCCTGGAACCATCAGCATGTTAAAACCACGCTATTCATCGGATTACCCTCCCAATTTATCGGCTCATGATATTGGTTTAAAGGATTTGATTGACGCCCTCTATTTGCTGGAAAAACAACCGGAAATTGTGCTTTTTACTGT
>RFIL01000043.1 GCA_003695285.1 Calditrichota bacterium | reverse complement strand
GGACAATATAGTACCGCTTTAGTACTAAAATGTTACAATTATTACAATTTTCTTTTTTAAAGTTAAATTTTGATAACACTGTGATTTTAAATCTTTTTAGCATATACTTCAACGATAAAGTTTTTTATTTTAGACCTCTGCGGGGAGAATGGGTGCGAAATGGCTAAATATAAACGAACTGAAATTATCATATATTATCAGGGGCTCCCTTTCTCCCACCTTAATCCATCAGAGTTTAAAAATTGTTAGTCTCCGTTTGAGTTTGTTAGTGTATATCAAGCTAACTAAATCCACAGAAGTTAAAGAGGGTTAGTCAGGAAAAAATCAATTTTAGTGATTTATTTTGTCGTCTCCAAAGCCACATAACTTTCTGTGGATTGATTTACCTTACAACTAAAATGACTATCAATAATTGACGCTTACAAGAATTAACGAATAGATAACCATGGCCAATTTCAACACCCATCTCATCACCTCTGCTGCCACCAGTGGGGTGCTGGCTGTAGGATGTATGAGTGGAGGGATCGCATCACCTGAAGAGGTGGTCCTTTACTTTGGGGTAGGAACCATTGGAGGTTTACTTCCAGATCTGGATTCTGACAACTCGTTCATCATTCAAGGATTTTTCAATATCCTCGGGATTTTCATAGCCTTTCTGGTAATGTTTACTCAGGTAAAGAAGTTCAGTCTGGCGGAACTGCTCATTTTGTGGTTTGCCGGGTATTTTTTGATTCGCTATGGGGCGTTTCATCTATTTACCAAGCTCACAACTCACCGGGGAATCTTTCACTCTATCCCGGCAGGACTATTCTTTTGGATTGGAACCACCCTGGCGACCACCCAGTTCCTCGGCTTTGCCCCATTAAAAGCCTGGTTAACCGGAGCATTTGTTTTCTGGGGTTACTTAAGTCATTTATTGCTGGATGAACTTTTTGGTGTCGATCTCGCTAACCAGAAAATAAAACGTTCATTTGGAAGTGCTTTAAAATTATTCGACTCACGAAATATTCCGGGTACTATCATCTTGTACCTGCTTGTTGCTCTTGGTTTATTCGTAGCCCCGGACTACAAGTCATTTTTGGCTATTTTTACCGGGGGTAAATTCCTTACAGCTTTAAAAAATAATTTATTACCCCGAAAAAACTGGTTCTCGTTTCGTTAACTCATCTCACCCAATGATAACAGGAGGCTTTTCATGTTTGTAACACTACATAAGAAAATAGTTCGGTTAATGGCTTTCCTCCTCTTCAGCATCCTATTATACCAATGTTCAAATCAGCCCAATCTAAGCTCAACTGACCGCCTTTCCCGAAGTCAGGACACCCCCATAAAGAACATTATCTTTCTTATTGGAGATGGTATGAGTCTGGGGCAGATCACACTGGGCAGGTTAAAAGCTCATGGTGTTGAGGGAAAACTAAATGTAGAAAAAATGCCGATTACCGGATATCTCTATACCCATTGCGCAGATAACCTGATCACCGATTCAGCAGCAGGTGCAACTGAGTTATCAACTGGTTTTAAAACGAATAAAGGTATGATAGGCGTTCTACCGGATAGCACCGCGGTGCTAACTCTTCTGGAGTATTTTCGGGATAATGGAAAAGCTACCGGAATGGTTGTTACCTCCTCCATCACCCATGCCACACCTGCCGGCTTTGCAGCCCATGTCCCTTATCGAAAACAAGAAACTGAAATTGCAGAACAATTAGTGGATAGCAACATCGATGTGTTGTTGGGAGGTGGGAAACAATTTTTTCTCCCGCAAGAGGATACACTAAGCGTTCGTAAAGATTCCCGAAACCTCATCGCAGAAGCCCAAAAAAAGGGATATCAATTTGTAGATACCCGGGACAAATTACTCCGCGTCAAAAAAACTAGAGTCCTGGGGTTATTCCAGAAAGATGGACTGGAGCATAAACCTGAAGAACCTACTCTGGCTGAGATGACTGAGAAAGCCCTCTCTCTTTTGACTGAAGATCCCGACGGCTTTTTCTTAATGGTTGAGGGTAGTCAAATTGATTGGGGAGGACATCGGAATGACCCGGATTATGTAGCCGAAGAAATGCTTGGATTTGACAAGGCAATAAAGGTTGCCCTGGAATTTGCTCGCAAGGAAGGAAATACTCTGGTCATTGTCACCGCCGATCATGAAACCGGTGGTCTCTCTATCACCGGTGGTAAAAAGAATGGAAAAAATCTGGAAGTACGCTGGACATCCACTTATCATACAGCCATGCCCGTTCCCATTTTTGCCTATGGTCCCTACAGCGATGAATTTTCCGGTGTGCATGATAACACCGAGGTCCCACGAATCATCGCGCGGATTATGGGAATCGATAACTTTCCCAGAAAGTTAAATTACCGGGTAACTGCATCAGGAAAGAAACAAAATGGACATAACTAATTGTCTTTCTATTGTTTAATATTAATTAACCATAATTTGTTGAAAAAAGAGGAATAACATGAAAACCTACCGTCAATTATTTGTGGTCATTGTGATATTCTTTACCCTCAGTTTGGAAGCACAGACACCGCCTGCGAATCTTCCCCCCGATGTTCATTGGGTACGGTATTCAGTGGAATATCCAGCCATCTGCATCCAAACTTATCGCTGGGCATGGGAAACTGTAAAAGCTCAGGCAGATACCGTTGAAGGAGACTGGGCGGTTATTCTGGATATCGATGAAACCGTGCTGGATAATTCCCGCTATCAGGAAATTCTTTTTGAAACCGGCGAAAAGTATCCTTACTTCTGGGATGATTGGGTTCGTCAGGAAGAATGCCCGCCTGTTCCAGGTGTTAAGACTTTTCTGGATAGCGTACATACCCTTGGAGAACATGCCCACGTGGTTTTCATCACCAATCGCAAAATCCACCTGGAGGAGGCAACACTCAACAACCTTCGTAAAGTTGGACTCTGGAGAGAAGGAGATGTGCTGCTCTGCCGCCGTGATAAATCCGACACGAAAATTCTTCGACGGAAGGAGGTTCGGGAAGGAACAGGGCGCTGCGAAGGAATGGGAAAGCGCAAGATTCTCGCTCTAATCGGGGATCAGTTAGCAGATGTTATGGAATACCCCACCCCGGGGACGGTTTTAGAGAACAAAACTCAGATTTTAAAATCCCCGGTTTGGGGCACTCGATACTTTCTCCTGCCCAATCCAATGTATGGCTACTGGCAGCTGGGATATCCCTCCAGATAAATGATAATCCTGGAAATTGGACAGGAAGGAGGAAGCTTCAGTAAAAAGTTGGATGTATTCTCATTCTAATTTTAAAGGTTAAAAAAATCTGGAAAGTTTAGCCCCTGGAGGCTTGCATTTCTCGGTACCTAATGCAGTATCAGCAGGACATCTTTCATCGAAAACGCTTTAAAACAGGCAAATATTTTGTTATCGGTACTTTTTAGTCAGAAATTACATTTTTGCTTGAAAAATTCATTTGGAAATTATAACTTAATCAACCATTTATGAATTTGAGGGCTCTAAGTTGAAGCATTTATTGAAATTATTAAAATTGCAATGGCGTCTTAACAAAAATGTAACAGGGAAAGTTATATCTTACACACGGCTTCTTTAATAATTAATACCCCTCCAGGATGGAGGGTTTTTTAATTAATTCATAATTCATCAAACAGTTAGGAGGAGTTATGCGGTACATAGTTACCATTGCTCTGTTAACTTTGTTCAGCTTCTCGCTGGCAATAGCAGGCACCATTAAAGGGATTGTCAAGGATGCGCAAACCCAGGAGCCATTGGTGGGAGCTAATGTGGTTATCTTAGGAACAGCCCTTGGTTCTACTACCGATGCAGATGGTGCATTTGTAATTTTAAATGTACCGGAAGGTGAGTATAAAGTAGAAATTAGCTATCTGGGGTATCAGCAAATTGAAAAAATGGTAACGGTGGGTGCAGAAGAAGTTACTCTGACGGTGGAACTGACCCCCGTCGCACTGACTGCTGACGCTATCACCATCGTTGCTGATCGTGCTCGTTTTCGTGAAACCCCGGTTGCCTTCACCGATTTAGAAAAAGAAGAGATTGTCAAAAGCCTGGGTTCCCGTGATGTACCCCTCGTTTTGAACACCACTCCTGGTGTATATGCCACTGAACAAGGTGGTGGTGCCGGTGATGCCCGAATTAATGTGCGTGGTTTCAATCAGCGGAATGTGGCAGTGACGATTAATGGTGTGCCGGTCAACGATATGGAAAATGGCTGGGTATACTGGTCCAACTGGGATGGTTTAGGCGATGTAACTTCCTCCATTCAGGTACAGAGAGGATTAGGGGCAACCAATCTGGCCATTGCCTCTGTTGGTGGTACGTTGAACATCTTAACCGATGCAGCTGCCGCCGACCCCGGAATTATGTATAAACAAGAAGTAGGTTCCGGTAATTTCTTCAAGGAAACCTTCACCGCTAACACCGGTCTGTTAAGTAACGGTCTCGCTGCTACGATTGCTCTGGTTCGCAAAACCGGCCGCGGAGTGGTCGATCAAACCTGGACTGACGCCTGGGCATATTTCGGTGCCTTAAGCTGGACCGTCAATAAGAGCCATCGATTTGATTTATTTGCCATTGGAGCCCCTCAAAAACATGGTCATCGCCTCTATACTCAAAGCATTAGCAGATTTGATAAAGATTATGCTCGGGAACTGTATGAACGGGATAATCTCCCTGAAGATATCATTGCTTCTCTGGATAATGCACCAAGCTACGGTCGTAATTACAACCCCAACTGGGGTCCCATCTTCAACTTCGATCCCAATGATCTGAAAGAAT
>RFIL01000042.1 GCA_003695285.1 Calditrichota bacterium | reverse complement strand
GGAAAGGTGTCCTTTCACAATCTTTTCTCATCGTTGGATATACTTCCGAATGAAGCACCAGCAACACTCTCCCTTCAGCATTACACCCCTTCCCCGTGGGGATTTTTAGACATGATGAATCGATGGGCGAGTGATTATGAATTTGTCATTATCGATACCCATACCGGCTTAAGTGAGTGGAATGTCGGTATCATGCAGGCTTCGAAAATCATATACATCATCACAGTTGAGGAACCTACATCTATTATTGACACTTATGGATTTTTAAAAGCCAGCCGGTTGTTCCTGCCGGTGGAAAAATTTCAACTGATCATCAACCAGGTAAGAAACCCCAATCAAGGAAAGGAGGCACACCAAAAACTGAATCAAGCATTAGAGCATTTTCAGAAATTTAGTATTGCATTAGCAGGAGTGGTGGAATTTGATGAGCAGTTAAGGGAAGCAATTCAGCAACAAACACCGTTATGGGAGGCGGGTTTTGACGGAATTGCGCTACAAACTGTCGCGAAAATCGTCACTCAGTCTTTAAAGTTAACAGTCGTGGAGAGTAGCGACTAAGAAGGTCAACCCTAAATTAGGAGAGGTGAGGTTATGAGTAAACTACCATTTAAGTTTACTATGTTAGTGTTTTTAATAGCTCTATTGACTGGATTTTATTTGCGTTTACCCCTGATGGATAATTTCATTCGTGCTTTTGTGATTTATCTGATTTTTTCGGTACTGATTTTGCTAATATTTCTCATATATAATCAAAGTACTTACAGCATGTTGCGTGCTCAGATGGAACATCAAAAAAATGGGCATCGAAAAAGCGTGCTGAAACAGTCAACATCTAAAACCGAATAAGGACAGGGGCAAACATGAAGGCACAAGTTGATCCCACATGGCAGGCATTTTACAAAGAAAAGTCACCCCAGCTGCGAGATAAACTGATGGTGAAATACCTGGGGTTGGTCCACTATGTGGTGAACAAATTGTTTAAATCCATGCCCACGAATGTGGATCGGGAAGATCTGGTAAATATAGGGGTTATCGGTTTAAGCGAAGCCTTAGACCGATATAACCCTTATTTCGGTATTAAGTTTGAAACATATGCCATCCCACGGATTCGGGGCGCCATCATTGATGAGCTGCGCAAGCAGGATTGGATTCCCCGCTCCCTTCGTTCCAAGTCCAATAAAATCAAAAAAGTAGTTGAAGAATTAGAACAATTGAACCGGGGCGAAGTCAGTGATCAGGCGATTGCCGGCTATCTGGGAATCTCTGAAGCGGAATATCATCAATGGCAATCCCAGTTAAACCGAACCACCATGATGTCCCTGGATAAACCCAATCCTAACTTCGATGATCACAATCTCTATGAAACCATCGAAGATACCAAATCCTCCAATCCTCTCGAGAACATCGAAGAGGAGGAGATGAAGGCATTGTTGGTCAAGGTTATCAAACAACTGCCGGAAAAATCCCGGTTGGCAATTACCCTTTATTATTATGAACACCTGACCTTTAAAGAAATTGGAAAAATCCTCAATGTCTCAGAATCACGAATTTCTCAAATTCATTCTGAGACGATTGAGCGTATGAAAAGAATGCTAAGTAAGGAGTTGAATCCCTGAAAAGTGTATAATTTTTCGTCACTTTTGTCGGGAGTTTGAACAGGTCATTGTTACAGTTAGTGCGAAACAGGAACCATTAAGGAAAAAAAATTATCATGAGAATAGGGAAGTCCTCATCAGTCAATATAGAGAAACGCGTCAGGAATCTATCCCGACTATCAACCTTACCCTACATCGCTGCCAAGGTAGTGGAGTTAGTGGAGAACCCCAAAACCTCGGCATCCACCCTGGGAAAGATCATTTCCATGGATCAGGTCCTGGCTGCCAGAATTCTCAAATTAGCGAATTCTGCTTATTATGGTTTTCCCCGTAAGATTTCAACCATCAACCTGGCCATTGTGGTCCTGGGCTTTAATACACTGCGAGATCTGGTGGTCAGTCTTTCGGTTATCGATCAATTTTCCGCTGGCAACAATCACTTGATTGATCCGCGTCAGTTCTGGAAACACGCTCTGGAAGTGGGGATGGGCGCAAAACATTTCTCACAGGTCATCCATTATCCCATTCCGGGTGAAGTGTTTGTTGGGGGATTGTTACATGATATCGGTCTCCTGGTTCTTTTACAGGAGTTTCCGGATTTACTGAATGAAATTTTCACGATGATTGAAAGGGAGGACATCGATTTCGATACGGCATTGCTAGAAAAAGCCGGTTGTTCCAGAGCGCAGATCAGTTCCTGGTTAGTCGAAGGGTGGAACTTACCACCCAAGCTGGTAAATTCTATCCGCTATCATCTACAACCGGAAAAAGATCCGCAGCAATCCCAACTCACCTGGGTCATCCATTTTGCGGATCAAATCAGTTTGTTAGTCAATCAATTTGATAATCCTTTCTTCCCAAAGGTCATGGATGAAAAGCTCCTGGAAGAGCAAATCAATAAATTTTTCAAAAAACATTATCCGATTTCATACTATCAGGAAAAATTTCAGGAAGCTGCCGAAAAAGCCAATGATTTTCTCGATATTCTTACACATCAATCTCAACAGAGTAAGGGTGTAAGTTTAGTTCAGGATGGAACCATGTAAGTCGTGTAAAACCTTTGTTAGCATAGAGGAAAATAGGGATGTTTTTCAGGCCAAAAAACCACTCGGATGTGGATGCTACCGCACAAACCAATTCCCATACCGATCATCCAACTCCAGTTCAAGCATTGATTGAAGAGTATACGGTTCGCATCAATCAACTCCAGGAAGAGCTGCAATCAACTCGGGAACAGCTTGCCGAATACCGTAAATTTCAGGGAGACCTCTCCGATTCACTGAATGAAATCCTGACCATTCAGAAGGCTTCGGAAATCATTACTGCTCATCTGGACTATGATAAAATCGTGACCTCTCTGCTCCAGCTTTGCAAGCAGGTTATTGATATCACCACCGGAAATGTCTATTTGCTACGGGGGAATGACTGGGAGCCGGTTTGTGATATGGCCAATGATGATTTTCAAATTATCTTTGACAATTTACTGAGTGAGGGAATCATCGATTGGTTATTAACTCAGTCACAAAGTATTGTCATCCCCCTGGAAGAACTAATGGTGTATGAAGAATTAAAGCACAAAGAGGGGAATCTGGTACTCACACCGTTACAGGTTAGCAGTAAACCTATTGGCGTGTTAATGCTGTTATCCTCTCAACCCCAGGAAGATTTTACCCGACGAGATTTACAGTTGGTCAGCATTCTTGCCCTGCAGGCAGCGGTTTCCATACAATATACTCGAATGTATAAAAATCTGGAGAGTACTCATAAGGAACTGGAACATTCCCAGGCCAGTCTTCTCCAGGCTGTGAAGCTGGCAACGGTTGGAGAAGTAGCCGGGGGAGTGGCACATGAGATCAACAATCCCCTCCAGATTATTCTGGGGAAAATACAGATTGCACGAACCGGACGAAAGATCCCCGAAGCGCTGGATGTGATAGAGATGCAAGCAATGCGGATAGCCAATATCGTTCGTGGGTTATTAACCCTCTCCCGACAGGACCTTTCTCAACGCTCCGAACCCATCTACATCAAACAGGTTATCCAGGAGACCACTAATCTCATCCGAAGTCAGGTAGAAAAACGGGGCATTCAAATCAACTTACACTTTTCCGATTCCTTACCGGTGATTAAAGGGAATTTCGTTTATTGGCAACAGATCTTTCTCAATTTTATCCTTAACGCCAAAAAACGAATGCCATCTGGTGGGCAATTAAATATTAACACCACAGTGAATCAGGAACGTGATGAAATTCAAGTTGTCTTTCATGATACCGGATTACCATTTCCAGCAGAGATCCAAAAAAATCTTTCCCATCCATTCGCCCATCAGGAATCGTCGCTTGAAAACGATGCTCATTTTGGGTTGATGATGAGTGCTCAGATGATTCTGGAAGCCGGAGGAAGCCTTGAAGTAGAGTCTGAGACAGCCGATGGGAATCGCATCGTTATCAGAATCCCTGTCGAGAATGTTAAAAAGAGAGCAAAAACTTATGATCGAACGGCTATTTCCTGGTGATAGAAGATGTTTCAAACCGGTACGTCGAGGGGTAGTTGTCTTATTCTTGTTGGTGATTATCCTGTCCCCTACCCTGCCGGCCCTTGACTATTCTTATGAACAGAATGAGCAAGAAACAATGCTCAAAATATTCCATAATGAACCGCTGATAAGTCAGATACTGACTGAACCCACGAGCAAAAATAAAATATTCATTAAGTTAAGCGATGTGGGATACATCCCCACTAAAGAGCTGTTAATGTTATGGCGAATTCCTCCATACTCTGCTGTTCGGAATCTCCGTTTAATCCCGTACAACAACCATCTCCTTCTGGTTGTGGACCTCTGGAACCCGGTGGACTATAAAATTGAAACCAATGAACACTCCATCCAGATTATTCTTGATGATGCGGCTTACCGTGACCCCATTACTTATGAATATTTACAGGGGCTTTTCTATCATCAAACCAATCAATATCAAAAAGCACTACAACATTACCGACAGGTCATTGCGAAAAAGAGAGACCATGCTCTGGCGTTTTATAAAGCCGGTCAAATTCGCCTGGCATGGAAAGAATATCGGAAAGCGGAAATTAATTTTTTGAAAGCGCTCCGCTTCGGTTGTGATTCAACTGGCATTTATAAGGAACTTAGCAAACTCTACCGGATAAGAGGAGACCATCAAAAGGCCAATTATTATCAGTCAAAAATACCGGAAACACTGAGTCCGGCGAGTGAAAAGAAGACTAAAAATGCTGATGATGAAGGGATGCACATTGAACTGACCTCCACCCATCCGGTAAAACCTCACACCACCACGGTTCATTCTGATGGCAGAAGTGGTGAGAAAAAACTGACAACTACGAAGGGGAAACAATTCCCTGTGAAAATGGCTATTTTTTTTGGTCTGGTCTTATTCTCTCAGGCGGTTTATATCACCGTAAAACTCCAGAAAGAGAAAAAGAGCTCTTCAGAGGTGTCCTTTGTTATCCCTTCATCTTCTGAGGGAAATATGCAATCGGAGGAACAGGACACATTGCCTTCTTCCCAATCGACACATTCAGCAAACGAGCAGCCTTCCCAGGAACCAACTCCAGAAGAAGAATTACCTCCCGAGCATTTAATTCGGGTGAACGAAAAAGTTCAACGACTGATTGAAATGGCTGAAGCATACCATGAGGGTGACCATTCCGAAACGAATTCACTCATCGATGAACTATTAAATCCTCGAGATCGGAATGCAACTGATTTGATGGAACTCATCGAAGAAACGACATCAGTGGAAGGGACTCCACAGGAAGCCATCTCCAGAGAGCTTTCTGCCAGCGATATTGGCTTCCTGGAAAAAGAAAAAGCTCAGGAACTGGCCCGAAAATTACGAACCGGTCTGGGAGAAATCGAATTAGCATTGAATCTCTCCAATACTAAAGATACATCCTTAAGGAATAAAGATATTCGCTGGAAAATTCTGAAACTGAATGAACAAAATTTACCTGTAGAAGAAATTGCTCGTCAGGCGAATGTTGGAAAAGAAGAGGTTGAATTGTTACTTCGATTATCGCAAAACGAATCCAGCCTGACTTCATAATTGAGGAAATTGTTTCGCTGCTAAGCGAGACCGCTTGTTAATTCGTTTGCATGGGATATACCGATATGCACATAACGGATTTACAACAGGGTTTACAACGCATTACTCCCCGAAGTCATCCGCCTCTGCATGTGGGAGATCTATTACTGGGGAGAGTATTGCGTAGCGATGACACCGATTTTTACGTGGTTTCAATCCGCGGAAAAACGTTTACCGTTCAGAGCAATCTGAATCTTCAGCCGGGTCAGTTCGTATTGCTACAACTCGTGGCAACCGATCCCCGACCTCGTTTTAAATTAGTAGAATCGTTTTCTCAAGTAAACGAAACGGTTCTGGCCCATGCCCTGGATCATTTTATTCAGACTCAGGGAAATTCCTTGCTTCGTTCCTATATTCAGTTATCTTTATCGTTTCAGTTACCGATAAATATCACATTTGCTCGCTTTCTCGAAGAGCATTACCGGGGGATTAAACGTAAGCTGAATCCATCTCCGGAGCATTACCTGTTACCCTATTTCTTTCAAAATGGGGTATTACCTGCGGGGTATTTGAGCAATCCGTTTTTTCTTCTTCAATGGTACTGGGGTGAGTTCAGATTACGCAATAAAATCAAGGAGTTAAAAGGAGCATTGCATGCGCCTGAGGAAGAACAGATCAGTCTCCTGCAAGACCTGGAAGAGCTGGAACATCAATTGGAAGAATTTTTTCATCTCACATCGCTTTTATCTCTTCTGCAGGCAAGAGGAAGGGAGGGCCAGAATAATCTTGCAAAGCATTTCAAGGCATTGAAGACCGCTTTGGAGCGATTTATTCATTCCTCGGGTGAGATTGTAGATGAGCAGGGGCGTGCATTGCTTGAAGAGTTTTTTCAGGTTCAGAAATTCTTGCTCTATCAAATTCAGCTTTTTCAACACCATCGCTGGGCTTGTTTCCCGGTTTATCTCCATCATTCGGAAGGTTTTTTCTTTTTAAAAAAAGGAACGAATGATGCTGAAAACTCAACCTATCATTTTAAATTCTGCATGAATGGGGTATTTCAGGGAGAGTTATTAGTTAATGGAACCATTCAGGGTTCCACGGTTAAAATTGAATTCAGACATCCCAATCAAGAAATGAAAGAAACCGTCGAAAATAATCTCGATGAATTGAAGGAAAGACTCTCAATGCTGGGGTTGCAATTAAACTCCCTGAGAGTAGAGTTGATCGAAGATTCCTTTAATTTTTATGATGAAATAATACCACGTAAATCTTTTAACCTTAACCGATTTCTTTGATATGACGACAAACTTACCTACCCAGAGACCTGCCAGAGTATTAATTGTTGAGGATAATTCAGAAAGTATAGATTTGTTGGTCTATTTTTTAAAACCTGCCGGTTACGAGGTTCTCACCGCGATGACCGGTCGGGATGCTCTGACCATTCTGGCAAAGGAATTACCCGATATTATCCTGCTGGATGTAATGTTACCGGATATTGATGGATTTCAGATCTGTGAGCGAATTAAGAAGGATAGTCGCACCTTTCATATTCCCATCATCATGATAACAGCCCTGAAAGAACTTCGACATAAAATCAGAGGATTGGAAGCGGGTGCCGATGATTTTATATCCAAACCCTTCGATAGCGTGGAGTTGCTCACCCGGGTCAAATCGTTGCTCAGATTAAAGTTTTATCATGATGAACTGGTTCAGAGGAACAAAGAACTGGAGACTCAGAAACGAATGTTGCAACGAGAAGACCAGCTAAAAAAAGAACTAACGAACCTGATTGTTCATGATATGAAGAGTCCCCTCTTTGTCATTCAGGGGAATTTGCAGATGATGAATATGCTAAAAGAGAGTGGGCAGGAAATCAATGAAGAGAAATACACCCGGCGGATAGAACGGAGCAGTCGGGGATTACTACGCATGATTCTCAATCTTCTGGACATCAGTCGGCTGGAACAGCAATCAATGGAACTCACCCCCACTCCCATTGATCTGGCTACGGTCATCACGGAT
>RFIL01000334.1 GCA_003695285.1 Calditrichota bacterium | reverse complement strand
GCTTCTGCTCTTCGCTGGGGGTTAGGCGTCTCTTATCCAACTGAATTATTTGATCTCAATCTGGAACTCTGGGGGAATCATTATATTAACAAACCTGATTCAATGGCGTTTAGCCGGGAGAATTTTGTTTACATCACCCCCTCCCTTAAATTTAAACCTCAGTGGTGGATCAATTTTACCTTAGGATTGGATGTGCGGGTATCTTCAGATAAAGATGAATCTTCGAAGCTTGTTTCCTTTGTTGGACACAATTTAGATCTTCCGAATTATCCATCCTGGAAGCTCACCCTCGGTTCGCACATTGTGCTGAACGCTGGTGCTGAAAAAATCCGGGGAGGTGTAGGGGAAAAATCAGATATTCGGAAAAAAGTTGATTTTTATGATCGCCTCCTTAAGGAAAAGGAAAAAACTCGTTCGATTGAAGAGGAGTTGAGAAGATTGCGTCGAGAAAGGGAGCAAGCCGAGAAAGAATTGGAAGAACTCCGCCAGCTATTAGAAGAAGAAGGAAAATAGATTTTTTTAAATGACGTCTATATAAAATCCCCTACATTATCCATGTAGGGGATTTTTTCTTGGAAAAACCACTACTCACCCCTTATTTTAAATTCTAAACAATTGGCAGAAGAATCCCGGTCTCATACCAAAATATTGTCAGTTTGATGGAGGTGTTCTCTGGTAATGGATTTAAAAAGAAAGGAGAAGCCGAATGAACTCCGAGAATATTCACACGCTTCTTTTAGAAACCCGTAATAAAGCATTAGCTTTGTATTCTAATTTCCACGTTGGTGCAATCCTGGAAACAGAGGATAAACAATTAATAACTGGATTTAATATTGAGACTAGTTCTTATGGATTGACAATTTGTGCAGAACGAGTGGCATTATTTAAAGCGCTATCCGAAGGGATTCGCAATTTTAAAAACATCTACATAATGGGAGATGGAAAATCATTCTGTCCACCCTGCGGAGCCTGTCGTCAGGTGTTGATGGATTTTGCGCCGAATATTCAGGTGATCTTAATGACTGAGGAAGGGAAGCAGCAGACATTTCAACTTTCCGAGCTTCTCCCACATGCGTTTGATGACAAATTTTTAAAAAAATAAATTGTTTTCTGCCCACCAATCCTTCATAATTTATATGTTCTCAATAAATGTTGAAGGAAGGTAATACAGGAATTCTTGATATCAGGAGTGCATGAATGGCTAAAAAACCGAAAACTGCAATAACACCCACTCGAGCAGAAGACTATCCCGAATGGTACCAACAAGTGATTCGGGCGGCAGAGTTGGCTGAACTTTCCCCGGTGAGAGGATGTATGGTCATAAAACCCTGGGGATATAGTTTATGGGAAAATATCCAACGTATCCTGGATGGGATGTTTAAAGCCACCGGTCATCAAAACGCTTATTTCCCATTATTCATTCCCATTAGCTATCTGGAAAAAGAAGCCCAGCATGTAGAGGGATTTGCAAAAGAGGTCGCTGTTGTCACTCACCATCGGTTAGAAGCAGATGATGAGGGGGGGCTAAAACCAGCAGCTCCGTTGGAAGAACCATTAATTGTCCGTCCAACCTCAGAAACCATCATCGGAGAAATGTTTGCCCGATGGATACAATCCTACCGCGACCTACCTTTATTGATAAATCAATGGGCGAATGTGGTCCGGTGGGAATTACGGACTCGAATGTTCCTGCGAACAACAGAGTTCTTATGGCAGGAAGGACATACTGCCCATGCCACCGCAGAGGAAGCGATGGAAGAAACCTTACAGATGCTCAATGTTTATGCTGATTTTGTTGAGAATTATATGGCAATACCGGTGATCAAGGGAGAAAAAACAGAATTAGAACGATTCCCTGGCGCTGTGCGAACCTATTGCATAGAAGCTATGATGCAAGATCGTAAAGCCCTGCAGGCTGGAACTTCACATTTTCTTGGACAAAATTTTGCCCGGGCAATGGATATTAAATTCCTGAATTCTGAAGGAGTGGAAGAATACGCCTGGACAACCTCATGGGGAGTCTCGACCCGGCTTATCGGAGCCTTAATTATGGCCCATAGTGATGATGATGGTCTGGTGCTTCCACCCCGGTTAGCTTCGGCACATGTAGTAATATTACCTATCATTCATGATGAGACCTCTCGGGGAGAAATTCTTGAATACTGTCAGAAACTGGTGGCCGATCTCCAGAGCATTCGCTATCTGGATGCACCGCTGCGAGTAGAACTTGATACCCGGGAGATGAGAGGTGGAAATAAGTTCTGGTCCTGGGTAAAAAAAGGGGTCCCCATTCGTCTGGAGATTGGCAAGCGAGAAATTGAATCCGGGTTGCTCTCGCTGGGACGGAGAGACCATGAACATCGAGAACGAAAAAACATCACCAGGGATGAATTGATTCACTCTATTGTGGATTTACTGGAAGATATTCAAAACAACCTTTATAACAAGGCGAAAACATTTCGTGATTCTCATATGCACAAGATTGATAATCTTCAGGATTTTGAGACATTTTTTACCCCGAAAAATAAAGAAAAGCCCGAAATTCATGGTGGTTTCGCCCTCTGTCACTGGAATGGTGACCCTCAGGTGGAACAGCAGGTGAAGGAGAAATATGGGGTAACGATTCGGTGCATTCCTTTAGAAGGGGGAGAAGAAGAAGGAAAATGTATCTTCACCGGGGAACATAGTAAGCAACGAGTCGTATTTGCTAAGGCATATTAATTGATTTTCACTATCGTAACAAGAGGTTTACTTTATGTATATGAGACCTAGTTTTGGAATGATTACGCCAGGGATTAAGAATTTAATCCTGGCAAATGTTACAGTTTTTTTATTACAGATTTTCTTTGGTTGGTTGATCAATCCATGGGTCTTTGGGATTGTACCATCGCGGATGTTAGGTGAATTCTTTATCTGGCAACCGGTTACCTATATGTTTTTGCATTCACCAACGGGCTTCGGGCATATTTTCTTTAATATGTTTGCCCTGTGGATGTTTGGAACAGAACTTGAACGAACCATGGGTACCAAAGAATTTCTCAGATATTATTTTCTGACTGGAATCCTTGCCGGAGTTTCCATTTTTGTCTGGAATCTCTTCATGGGAATTGACGTGCCTACCATTGGGGCTTCCGGAGCCGTGTTTGGAATTTTGATGGCTTATGCCATGTTCTTTCCGGATAGATATATTTACCTCTGGTTTCTTTTTCCCATCAAGGCAAAATATTTTGCTCTGCTTTTCGGGGTCCTGGAATTTTTGATGTTACCAAGCGGAGATGGGATTTCACATATAGGTCATCTCGGTGGTATGATTGCTGGCTTTTTTTATCTCAGGCATAATTATCGTCACTGGGGAATCGGACAGGATTTTTTCCGAAATTTTTTCAAAAAAAAAGATCTTTTCTAGAGAAATATGAAGAGGTTGATGAAGATGATGAAATGGAAACCCATTATCGCAAGGTATTAGATGAATTGTTAGATAAAATTAACCAGGAAGGATATGAAAGTCTTTCCGGTTCTGAAAAAGAGATGTTAAAGAAAGCTTCTGAATACCTGGATAAAAAGAAGAATAAAAATAAAAATTAACCTTTGTTCATTCTTTGGTAAGACCGAGGGAAATTAAAAAGCCTGGATTCAATTGAACCCAGGCTTTTTAGTTGTTAAAACCGCATGAAAAGTATGGTTATTCTTCAACGTCAATGTTTTTACTTATTTCATAGAATCCTAATTCGTTCTTGTTCTTCATCTTTATTTT
>RFIL01000333.1 GCA_003695285.1 Calditrichota bacterium | reverse complement strand
GCTCGAATATCCGAAGGATCACACATGATATAAACCGGAGCAATATTCCGCAGAACGTTTGCCACTCCCTGTAAAGCACTGCTTAACTCCTGAGTAGATATCCCCAGCTCCCGGTCCAGGTTTCTGTCAAATTCAAACCACATGGCGCTGGTAGCCATCTCAATTTCCGGGAGGAATACCCGCCCGGCACCAATGTTTTCATGCGTGAACAATTTAATCTTCTTATATCCGGTGGTCACATTATCCACGTTAATCTCTCCATAGTAAAGCCCCACCGGGTCACCACTCTTTTCTTCATCAACACTCAACACCTTGATATCCGTCTTGGTGATAGCATCGGTAAAATAATCCACATCTACCTGATGGACATAGGCTTTCTTCCGATCCCAATCCAGTTTATCCACATGATATTGTCTGCTCTCATGCATATAAATAGCATCCTGATGCACCAGCATCTGTGCGCTGAGGAGATCCACTTCCCCAATGACCCGTTCTTCAAAAGTGGTATCGATGATGACCACGTTATCCGGTGAAGCACTCCGCAAGCTGACCTCTTCCGCCGGATAAATTTCACTCATCCAGTGATATTTTCCATCAGCATAATGTAACACATTATTCTCTGCCAGATATTCCAGAATTTCCCGGGTGGCCACCGGGCTGAATTTCTCGGTCTCCTCAAAGGGAATTTCAAAAGCAGCACATTTCAGATGACTCATCAATATTAACAGATTATCCGGGTCCACAATCCCATGCTCTGGGGATTTGCCAAAGAAATACTGGGGTTGGTTGATGATGTATTGATCCAGAGGGGAGCTACTGGCAACCATTATCGCCACAGAAGTATCCGAACGTCTTCCCGCGCGGCCAGCCTGTTGCCAGGCACTGGCAATGCTTCCAGGATAACCGGCCAGTATCGCTACATCCAGTTGACCAATATCTATCCCCAATTCCAGCGCATTTGTACTCACCACCCCAAGGATATCACCGGATCGTAATCCCTGTTCAATTTGTCTCCGTTCCAGAGGAAGATAGCCACCGCGGTAACCCCGAATCTTTTTTTCCGGCAATTTCAACCGCCGTGCCTGCTCCTTAAGATAACGAGTCAGAATTTCCACCCGTATCCGACTCCGCGCAAAGACAATAGATTGCACCCGGGTTTCCAGGAAAAACCGGGAAATTCGACTCACCTCACTGACCACCGAGCGTCGAATTCCCAACTCCCGGTTTACCACCGGTGGATTGTAAAGGATAAAATGTTTTCGCCCCCGGGGTGCCCCGTTATTATCTATCAAGACCACGTCCTCTTCCACGATTTTTTCCGCTAACTCCCTGGGATTGGCAATGGTAGCTGAACAGCAAATAAATTGGGGGGTGCTACCGTAGAACCGGGCAATCCGTTTTAACCGTCTTATCACATTTGCCAGATGGCTTCCAAAAACTCCCCGGTAGGTGTGTAATTCATCAATCACCACAAATTTCAGGTTTTCAAACAGTTTCAACCAGAGGGTATGATGAGGCAGAACGCCCTGATGAAGCATATCGGGGTTGGTTATGACAATATGCCCTGCTCTCCGAATCGCCTGCCGAGCCGAGACGGGTGTATCCCCATCAAAGGTATAGGTTTTGATATCGATTCCCAGTATAGAAATCAATTCGTGAAGTTCAGTATATTGGTCCTGAGAAAGGGCTTTGGTGGGGAAAAGATACAGAGCCCGGGTATCGTTATCCTGTAAGATGGTATTTAACACCGGTAAGTTGTAGGCCAGAGTTTTTCCGGATGCGGTTGGGGTAACAATGACCACATTCTTTCCGGCACTAATTTGCTCATACGCCTCACCCTGATGGGAATATAATTGTGATATCCCTCGCTGGATTAGTGCCTCTTTTAGACGAGTATCCACAGAGGGAGGAAAGGGAACATAAACTGCCTCCCGGGGCGGCAACACCTCCCAGTGGGTGACGTTGTTCATGAACTCTTGTTGCTCCTTCAGGTAATCCAGTAATTGTTCCAGTGTCATCGTTTTCACCTCATCTTGGTGCTATCGCATATCATGCATTGGGCTTCACACACCCTGCAATACGCATTACGTATTCAATTTATCAACTTCCCGATTTCTATAGCGAAGATAGAAAATCATACTTTCCCTTGCTCCAGCTTCTTCAAATACACCTCTGCTTCTTCCAGTGTCTCCTCACTGAACACCCGGACGCCATGGGTTTCCAGCAATGCCACAGTTACCCCCTTCCCCGGTTTGATGTTTCCGGTAAAGGTGCCGTCATAGATGGCTGTACTACCACAGGAGGGGCTGCGTTCCTTAAGAATCGCCATCCGGATATTGTGCTTCTGTGCGGTTTCCAACGCGATGTGAGCACCCTTCAGAAAATAGTCAGTCACATCGTTCCCATCGTTGGTCAGTAGACGGGTCCTTCCCTGTAGCACCTCCTTTCCATCTCCGGAGACAATTTCCGCCGGCGGGCGTGGTACCGGTAATCCTCCATCTACTTCCGGGCATATTGCTACCAACCGTCCCTCCTCCTGCCATTTTCGGAGGATGGGAGGGATATCTTCAAAACGCTCTGCATTGTAACGCACCAACTCCCCGAGCAAACAAGCGCTAATGAGGACTTTTTCCATTCTCTATCTCTCAAACAGGTTGAAGAAGTTAAGGAAATAATATAAATATCTTGGGAGTAATTATAAAAGAAAACTTTGGGACATTAAAGATATGAGATTAGAGGGGAATTAAAAAGCCAAAGAGCATCGAATCACTAAGCTGGAGATGCGCTAATTGGACTCGTGGAACATACACTTTTTCCCAGAATTTAGCTAACAGACAAACTTTTTTGTAACACCACGAAAGTCAGTAACCCACCACACCACATTGAAAGATTAATTCAAAGCTCTCTTTTCATACAATCCCTTCTTCCGTCTCAAGAGATTTACACCAATAAAAAAGGCGAGCCGAAGCTCGCCTTTTGAACAGGGGCTATCAGAAGGCATTATTTGGATACCTTCACCGGAATTTCTTTCGGTTTCACTTCTTCAACCTTGGGCAGTTCGATGGTCAGGATACCATCTTTAAAGGTGGCATCAATCTTATCTTGTTGAATACCGGTACCCAGGTTGAAGGTGCGTACGAATTTACCATAACGACGTTCTACCCGATGATAGTTCACACCTTCTTTTTCTTCTTCTTGTTTCCGTTCACCTTCAATCCGCAGAGTACCATTTTGGTAGGTGATGTGAACATCATCTTTGGTTAACCCCGGCAATTCCATTTGAACCATGAATTTATCCTTATCTTCCTTGATATCGGTATTGGGTAACCAGCCACCGAACTCGGTGAAGGTTTCATCAAACAAATCCGGAGTGAAGAAGCGATCTACCAGACGTTCCATTTCATTTTGTACCCTCATCAAATCACGTACGGGATTCCAACGAGTTAACGTCATAGCAATCACCTCCTTTCTTTAGTTTTTCTCCTCAACCCATATTTTGCTAAATTATTTGCTTGTTTTGATTTCAATTTTATGCGGTTTTTCTTCCGCTGCTTTGGGAAGCCGAATCATCAACAAACCATTATCAAACCGGGCTTCGATACCGTCGGTATCGATCCGGGTGTTAATTTTAAATCGGCGCGCAAACTTTCCGTAACTTCTTTCTCGGCGCAAATATTG
The DNA here is from genome assembly GCA_003695285.1 of Calditrichota bacterium. Lineage (GTDB taxonomy): Bacteria > Calditrichota > Calditrichia > RBG-13-44-9 > J075 > J075. The sequence goes on along the minus strand of RFIL01000333.1, from coordinate 307 downwards.
AACTCCATTGGTCTGTTCTTCGGCTTTCCGTTCACCTTCAACTTTCAGATAGCCATCTTCAAAATAGATATGAACATCCTCTTTTGAAACACCCGGCAACTCCATTATGAACATCAATTCATTTTCGCTTTCCCGGATATCCACACGCGGTTTCCAGTAATCCAGTTCACCATCATTATAAAACCGATGATCCCTCCCCCGCAGTTCATTCATCATTGCTTTCATTTCATTTTGAACATCTTCAAAAATGTCAGCCGGGGTGATTCGAATAAACGTCATTGTTTTATCCTCCTGTTATCCGTTTTTC
>RFIL01000332.1 GCA_003695285.1 Calditrichota bacterium | reverse complement strand
CGCAATGAGCAGGGAGTTGCGGTATCCAGTGGTATCTATGTCTATCGTTTTGAGGCAGGAGATTTCCGAAAAGATTACAAGATGATTCTGTTGAAATAAAATCCTGTCGTAGTAAGATACAAAAAGCCCCGACGAGTTATCGTCGGGGCTTTTTTTTGGTGGGGCAGGAAGGCAAATGAGGATTCATTGTCTAAGAGAAAACAGATTCAGCAAATCTCTCAAGTCGGAAACCTCAAATTTCTCAAATCCCAGAGAAAATTAATTCCGATGTTGTATGGTTTTAGCCTCTCTGATTGAACTAGCCTTTACCACATGGAAACCGGGCTCAATAAATCGATGATAATAATTACTATACTTTCGCTCAATTTCTTCAATCTTGGCTTTTAACTCTTCCTGGGTATTGGCACTAACTATAAAAGAATTATCAACATCAGCGATTGCAAAATACTTTTTCATGGCTCATATCTCCCAAAATATATTAGGTTCTTAAACTTCATTTCATTTCGGGGATCAACTGAAACGTTGTTTTAAATAATGATAACGTCGTAATTCATCTTTATTCAAGGACAGGACGAACGCCAACTCACGAGTAGTATAAATCGGGCAATCCTTTTCTACCTCGGTAGGGGTTCCTACTTCAGGATTAATGAAACAGACCTCACCCCCGAGTTCCCCACTGTAAACACGCACCGAATTCCGTTTTCCCTGGATTAGCTCATAGAGTTTTACAATTAAATCAGGGTTGTTGTGAAAGGAATTCCGTTTCCGTTTTAGCTTCCGTGAACTCACCTGGGCTAATGAAGTATTCATGGCGCCCCCTTTTAATTTGATTGATATACTTAAGTTCACCTATATTTTACAAACCTAAAGGGAATTTGTCAAGAAAAAATTTGATTTTTTATATACTTTTGTTCACCTATTAAATAGAGGCCATTTTCACACTACCAGATACCATATCCTTTGGAGAGATAATCAGGGAAGAAAGAAGAATTTAAGAAGGGTAAATGAGGAAAATTTCAAGTTGGATTATTTTGAGATATAACTTAATAAAAGGTTCTTTAACTCTTTTATTTTAATGGGTTTGGTTAGATATCCATCCATTCCAGCCTGTAAGCATTTTTCTCGATATTCTCTGGTAGCATGAGCAGTTAAAGCAATGATGGGAGTATGCAACCCTCTTTGAGATTCAATCTTACGTATTTCATGAGTTACCTGAATCCCATCCATTCCGGGAAGTTGAATATCCATGAGAATCAAATCAAAATTATCATCTAAATATTTCGTGAGTGCTTGATGGCCATCTGAGGCGACTTCTGCATTTAATCCCAATTTTCTTAATAAACTTAGAACAAATCGTTGATTTACCGGGTTATCTTCAACCAGGAGAATTGAGATAGGTTTCCCCTGAAAAGTATCCTGGGAATCGAATGTCATTTCTTTCTTAGATTGCTCAACCCGAGAGGTGCTGCTATGGTGGAACGGTTGAAAAGGGGTGGTTGGAGAGCGTTCTAAATTAAAATTTTGCTGGCTTTCCTGTTGGGTGTTCTCCCAATCATTTGTTTGTTTTTCCATTCCTAATGTAATTGTAAAATGAAATCGACTCCCCGGCCCTAATACATCAGATTTTAAAATCAATTTCTCTAAAGTATTCTTCTGTTCATCGTTTAATGATTTGGCTTGTTTAAACTCATCAAAATAAGAGCCATAGTGTTGTTCAATGGGACTTTCTACCCAAATTTCGCCCTCCATCAGATTAACCAATTTTTTGCAGATACTTAATCCTAAACCGGTGCCACCAAATTTTCTGGAAGTTGAAGCATCCGCCTGGGAAAAGGGTTCAAAAATAGTCTGTTGTTTTTCAAAGGGGATACCGATGCCAGTATCCATTATTTCAAAATGAAGGGTAAGTTGATCAGCAGAGATGGAACGAGTTGTAACTTTAAAAAAGATGCCACCATGGAAAGTGAATTTAACACTATTGGAGAAAAGATTTTCCAATACTTGTCGTAATCTAACCGGATCGCCAATAAGTCTATCGGGCACATTTTCATCTATATACCCTATCAGGAAAAGTCCTTTTTCTTCCGCTTTAACTTTTACGGTTTTAACGACCGCCTCAACCCTCTCTCTAAGGCGGAAAGGAACCTTTTCAATTACCAGTTTTCCGGCTTCAATTTTGGAGAAATCCAGGATATCATTCACAATGGTGAGTAAAAGCTCAGCAGAATATTTTACGAGCTGAGCATACTCTTGTTGCTCTGGTTGTAGGTGTGTGTCTAACAAAAGCTCTGTCATTCCGATAATGCCATTCATCGGAGTTCGGATTTCATGACTCATGTTCGCCAGAAATTCGTTCTTAGCTTGCGTAGCTGCTTCTGCCCGTTCTTTTGCTTCCTCCAGTTCATATACGGTGCGGGTTAATTGTGCGGTTTGTTCTTCCAGCACCACTTTTGAGGCTATCAGGTCCTGAGTAAATCGTTCCAATTCTTTTTGAACTGTTTTGTACTGGGAGTGGTCCCGGATTAAAATCAACACCTCATTTTCGGAGATCGCCCTGGCTCTGGCTTCAATACTTACAAAACGGTCACCTTCTCCATTATCCAGAATTGCTAACTCTAAATCCTGTGACTGTAGGGCGGACATGATTAATCGTTCAAAAAAATTAGCCACTTTTGGAGAAAATAGCTGAGGTAACCTTTTCCCGATAATCTCTTCATCCGGGAAAATGGATGACTCAGGTGAAGGGGTATGATATTCAAGGACAACCGCCTGCCGGTTTACTTTTAATAAATAATCAGGTAATATTTCAAGCAAACAATTTGTAGGGATCGAGTTTTCTCTTTTTGCTTGATCTGAAGAAAGTTTAGTGGAGTGACTTCCACCTTCAACAGGGGGTGATTGCTTGGATGTTGAGGCCTGGCTTTTTAATTTCCAAAAACGAATCTCTCTTTCAAATTTTTGGTAGCTTTTGCTGATTCGTTTAAAAAGAATTTCTAAAAGGTCTTCCTTTTCAAATTTATGTAAATCTTTTAATTGACGACGCAGTAAACGATGCATCTCCCCTACAACTCCCCAACTTATTTATGCTCATTTTTAATTATCGTGCCATATTCAACCCCGACAATTTCCAAAATTGGAATTGCAATGTTCAGGATGACGTTTTTTGATTATGAGGGTAAACCTCCCCCCCTCTTTACGCCAAAAAAACTATTTCCGGAGAATGTTAGCCCTCCGGAAATAGTAAATTGTTCAGGCAGATCCTTTGAATTGCTTTTATTCAGTAATGGTTTCTTCTGCTAAGGTATTCAAAGCATCTACTACCCGTTGAATTTCGGAGACCATTTCAGGATACAACTTTTCAGCTTCTGAAAAATCCTCATTCTCTCCACATTTCTCCAATTTGTAGGCAATGTTGAAAGCGGTATGAGCACAAAAATTACCTACCGCTCCCTTTAACGTATGCGCCCAGTGCCGCAGTTCAGCTCCATTTCGGTTTCGAATCGCCTCCTCAATAAAACTCAGTTGCTGAGGATAATCTTCCTGAAATATTTCTACTAACTCATGAAATAGTTCATGGTCGTTATCCAGGCGCTCGAAGAGCTCCCGGGTATCCAGCACTGAATGATAATCCATCTTATCCTCCTTGATAAAAGTGATCTCTCAGCATTACCGAATATAATGGTCGGATAATTAACTACTTAACTTAAGGAAAATATTTCACCTTAACAGGGTAAAGGGAAGGGTTTTATGTGTCTTTTTGAGTGGGTTGTATTTCTTAATTCAAGAGGCCATCTTCATCGCAAAGTCAATTCCTGCTGAACTTCCACAGGGGAATGAAACGTAATACCCGGAATTCCGTCGCCGTTTTCATCGGTTACCCGAAAATAATATCCCCATTCAAAATTCGTATTCGTTACTTTTAGTAGCACTTTATTATATCCTGGATGAAGTACCACGGTTACCAGGTCTCGATCCAGTTGGGCATCCTGTTTCAGATAGTGTTGCCAGATTAAATCATCGTTCAACCATACTCGACAGGCTTCATCTGTCCCCAAACGAATCTGTACCTTTCGCAGATCAGGAGAGTAGATATAGACTGTCCCATAGGCAACAGACCACACTGATTTATCAAAAATTGCTTTCAGGTTTACATAGCCATCAGACAATCCATCATCCGCCGGCTGCCACTGATAGAGTTTTCCTTTATACTGATATTCCTTTAGTATATTTTCTTTTCCTTCCGGAGGGAACGCGTAGGTAAAACCGGAAACGCCATCAACCGGATATGGACCAACAACCCACCAGGTCGTTTCTGGAGGGGTGCCCTGGGAGATAAATTCTGCCTCCATCTTTTCTTTATTACCTCCAGTGCTACTCAAATACAATGCTCGGGTGTAATGAGCCATTACTTCCAGATCTTTTCGCTTTAATCGTTTCCCTTGCTCAAGCAAACTATCCGAAAATATTTTTGCCACTGAGACACCATCTGATTCATAATTAACGGATTCTTGCACAAATTTCCATTGGGATCCCCAGCCACTTTTCCGGTTCATGACCAGCAATTCAAATAAATTGGTGGTGCAATCTGCAATGCGCTCAGAGACATTTTGATAATTCCCTGCTCGTAATTCCACTAAACTTAGAGCAAATTGCAAAAGAGTCGCTTCCATCGTTTTATCCTGATAACGAGAGGCGATTTCTTCGAGTACAGGTAATGATTTTTCTGTTGGTATATCGGTACTCAGGAACAATCCAATCAGATTATCAGCAAAATTATAGGGATGTTTATCATTAAAAGCGATCTTTTCAAATTCTTCAAAAGTTTTTTGATAAAGTTGTTTAGTGATTTCGGGTTTTCCCTGAGAAGTGAAAAACTCACCTGCCAGGGCCACTGTTTGTAATGACATGGGATGAGCTTCAACCTGGGCAAGCAACAACTCCTTTGCTTGCTGTTTTTTTCCGAATCTCCAGAGGATTACTGCCTTCTGAAGCTCCAAGTTGGTTTGCCATATTTCTGGTAGGTTGACATTTAATGCCTCATCCAGGTATCCAATAGCTTTATCATAATTCCCCAATTCCGTGTAAATATCGGCCAGACGCGAGCGTGAATAGGGAAAATTAGGCCATTTTTCCAACGCTGTTTGAAGTTGTACGATGGCTTCATTAAATCGCCCTGCTTCCATCAAAATTTCACCCTTACTGTCATAGGGGTTAGGTTCCTCAGGTGCCAGTTTTTGATATTTTTCGAAATATTTTAGTGCAGTGGAAAAATCACCTCTTTTGGCAAACACGTAGCCTAATTCATTGTATAATGTTTTTTGCCCGGGACTTAACGCCAGGGCAATTTCAAACTCTTCCAATGCCTGATCCAGAAACCCAAAGTTCCGGTAATACACAGCTAATTGGCGACGTAACTCTGCATTGTTCGGAAGAAGTCGAACCCCTTCTTTTAAAATCGGAATGAGCTGGTCATAATCACGAGAAACCCGGGCCTGGAGAAGACGAAGGGATATTTTGTCCACTTCTGATAATTTCTCGGGGTAATTTTTAGCCTTCCGGAGTAGCCTGGCCCCTTCATTCTCCTGTCCGGAGTTCAGTTTTATCTCAGCCAGTTTCAGGTATGCCACAGCAAAGGTACTATCAAAGTACAGAGCTTTTTTCAGCGATTTAATAGCTTCCGGTTGAAGGAACTTTTCCATATTCTCTAGCGCTTCTGAATAATGCCGAAAAGCTTCTAAAGAGGTGGTCATGTTGGACAGGGTTACATTGCTTTGCTCCAAATTTTCCAGATCCCCCTGAATATTACTCCGAACGCGTTGCGAAAGCTCATCTACCATGGTAAAAATGTTTTCAAGATTCCTGCCAAACACTTTTTCCCGGCGGATTAACTGCCCACTACTGACATCATACAATTCCAGTTCAACACAAAGTTGGCCCGGTTCATTGAATACCTGTCCGCCCAGAAAAACCTCTGCTCCTGCTTTTCTGGCGGTAAAGATAGCTGAGACCAGATTTTCCAGATCATTTTTCTTTAACCCGGACTGTGAAGCAATATTAATTAATTCTTTGGTGGAGATGATATTGAGGTAAGGAGATTGCGACAATTCTGAAATCAACATATCAGCAACCCCTCGTCGCAACCAATTTAAGGAAGGCTCACCAGTGTTGTTCTTAAAATAATTGACAGCCAGCGTGTGCTGTTCCTGTGCAGTCACCTGAAGGATACTGGATGCTTCCTGTGCTCCGGTATCCACAACATTTCCGGTTTCTCTAAGTTTGATCTTGCGGTTGGAATCGGTTCCACAGGAGAGTAAAAGGAAACCTAATATGGCAAACACTAAAAAAAAACCTGGATATATTTTATTCATGAGGTGTCCTGTTTTATCATCGAATTCTAATTGAAACGGGAGTTGTGGGTAAAAGTTTCCCTTTTTCTGTTAGTGATTCAAACTTCTACGTTTAAGACCATCAGAGTAATATCATCATGTGGAGGGATGTTTTCCATAAACCGGGAAACGTTTTGCAGTACCGCATTTCGGATATGCCTGGCGTGAGCTCTATTGGGTATTTTTACGATAGATTCAACCAAACGTACTTCTCCAAACTCATGATGAGAACCATTCATTGCCTCAGTAAGACCATCGGTATAAAAGACCAATGACTCCTCAGGTGCCAGCGTAATGGTCACTTCTTCCAGACATTTTTCAAACAGATTTCCATTGTCCAAACCAATCCCAATCCCCCGGGGAGTTAAAAACTGATGGTGCCCATTGTTTCCAATCTTCAAAAGAGAATTATGACCAGCACGAGCAAAAGTGAATTGACGGGTAGAGATTTCAAGAACTCCATAGATCATGGTAACGAACAGGCTACGATCAATATTGCCCCATAGTTTTCGATTTAGTTCGGAAAGCAATGCTGAAGGAGATCGAAAACGTTCCGTTAATTGCAACATCATCCCCTTAATTTCAGCCATATAGAATGAGGCAGATGTCCCTTTACCACTTACATCTGCAATCACCATCCCCAGATGGTTATCATCCAGATGAAAAAAGTCGAAATAATCACCGCCTACTTCCTGCGCCGGTTGACAGTAGCCATCGAAATTGAATCCTCTTACATGGGGCATCCGGGAGGGTAGCAGTTTTTTCTGTACTTCTCGGGCAATTTCAAGTTCACGCTTCAGTCGTTCCTGGTCTCGCAAATCTTCATATAACAAAACATTTTCCAGAGCCAGAGCAGCCTGGTTTGCCAGGATGGATGCAAAATGTTGTTGTTTTCCGGTCAGCTGTCGATCTTCAGGGGGGAGAGCAAAGAATAGCAACCCAAAAAGTTCATCTTTAACGAACATGGGCATCACCAACCCTTCTTCATCTCCCGGTGTATGATTTAATGTTCTCAAAACATCCTCAGGCGCTGATTGTATCATAAATCCATCCCTGTTTCTCAGGAGAAATTCCCTGGCACTTCCGGATAGAACAATTGGCGGATACCGTTCTTTTTCTGCCACGTCTGCGAAGTCAAACTTTTCCACCTCTGAAGCCCTTTCACGAAGGTAGAGACGGGCATCTGAAGCTCCAATAGCCTTACTTAGCTGATTTCGAATTAACATCACCAATCGATCAAATTGAAATGTACTCCCCAGCTCATTTCCCAGGTGTTCAATAACCTGCCGCTCATGAAGTCCTTCCATCATATCGTTGAAAGATTCTGTTAATTGGGCAATTTCATCATGGGTTTCCGGAACAACCTTTTGGGTAAGATCGCCCTCATTCACTGCTGCCATGGCTTTGTTCAGTTTTTCCAGTGGGCGTGTCAAGCGGCCGCTAACCAGAATTGAAATTCCACTGAATAGGGTGATAAAAATAATTCCTAACAAAATGTTGAACAATATTCCCCGACCCAGTTCTTCATTGATATCAATGAGGGAAAATCCAACATTAACACTCCCCAGAACCCTATCACCAGCCTGGATATATACCCGAACGGTTTTCAAATCATCAAAACTTTCCGGTGCCACCTTCCCCTGATCTAACCTGCGAACCACATCCGCCTGCCAGCGTTTGGGAAGAAT
>RFIL01000331.1 GCA_003695285.1 Calditrichota bacterium | reverse complement strand
GAAGCCGTTCATTTGTTTTTACCTTTGCATTTCAGCCTTAGAATTGGTAGACTGCAATGTGAATGAGGGTGGATAAATAACGTAAGTATAAGGAGTGTTTTACGGAAGCATGAAAAAAGATAGACCAATGGAGAACCTCTGGGCACCCTGGCGAATTGAATACATCCTCAGTGCAAAAGATGATACCCCGGGAAGATGTATTTTTTGCGATTTACCCTCCCAAAATGATGACACCAAAAACTTAATCCTGTATCGGGGGGAGAATATTTATGTCATCATGAATCGATTTCCCTATAACAATGGGCATCTCATGGTTGTTCCTTTCCATCATACCGGAGATATTCAGGAAATTACCTCGGAAGAAAATCTGGAGATGATGGAGGTGGTGCAACTGTGTTGCAGGGCACTGGATGCCACCATGCAACCCCACGGATATAACATCGGGATGAATCTGGGACGGGTGAGCGGAGCCGGGGTCGTCGATCATCTTCACATCCATATTGTACCCCGTTGGAACGGGGATACCAACTTTATGCCGGTTATCGGGAATACCAAAGTGATTTCCGAAGCGCTGGATAAAACGTATCAAAAATTACTTCCAGAGTTTCAGAAGAAATAACAGTCTGTGCAATTGAAAAGACCAACGATGGTGTAATACAGGCTTGATTTCAAAAATCGAGGTGTTAAAGAACCTCATTCGAATGATACACAAAACTTGTTAAACCTGCAACGTCCCATGTTACGCATTCTGACCAACATCAAAGGTATTATTACCCCCTCTTCTTCCCAAAAAAGTCTTCAGGTAAAAGAAGGGGTGGCCGTAGCCATCCGGGATGAAACTATCGTTGAGATTGATACCCCGGAAAATTTGCGCTCCCAATATCCAGAAGCCAGCATAATGGATGGAAAAGGATACTGGGCCATGCCGGGTTTTGTGGACCCCCATACCCATCCGGTGTTTTATAAAACCCGGGAAGAAGAATTTGCGATGCGCATTGCCGGAAAGAGCTATGAGGAAATCGCTGCAGCCGGAGGGGGCATCCGCAACAGTGTACGAGCATTTCGCAAGGCTTCCTTTGATGAATTAGTAGAACTTACCTATAAACGAATCCGCAAATTTCTGGAGTTTGGTACGACCACCATCGAAGCCAAGAGCGGTTATGGGTTAACCCTGGAAGATGAAATAAAAAGCTTGCGCATTTTGAAGCATGTTGCCTCATTAACCCCGATTACCATTGTACCCACCTTCCTGGGAGCTCATGAGGTGCCGGATGAATATCAATCGCACCGGGATAAATATGTGGACCTGATTGTCAATGAGATGATACCGGCGGTAGCGGAAGAACAATTGGCGGTTTTTTGTGATGTTTTCTGTGAGAAGAATGTGTTTACCATTGAGCAGAGTGAACGCATTTTAAGGGCAGCGAATGACTATGGGTTAATCCCCAAGCTACATGCGGATGAGTTGTTTTACACCGGAGGTGCTGAGCTGGCCGCCCGGGTGAATGCCATTTCGGCGGATCATCTGGTTAAAATTTCGGATGAGGGAATCGCGGCGATGAAACAATCCGGAGTGATTGCCGTGCTGCTACCTGGAACGACTTTTTATCTGGGCAAATCGGAATACGCACCAGCGAGGAAATTGATTGATGCCGGGGTGGAGGTGGCGTTGGCAACCGATTTTAACCCGGGAAGCAGTATGACCCATAACATGCAACTGATGCTCACCATTGCTAATCTGTATCTTAAGATGTCCCCGGAAGAAACCCTTAAAGCTGCCACGCTCACGGCGGCAAAGGCGATTAAACTGGAAAAAGAGGTGGGTACCCTGGAAAAAGGGAAAAAGGCGGATATCATTCTTCTGGATATCCCCCGTTATCAATACTTACCTTATCACTATGGTGTCAATCATGTGAAAATGGTTATCCGGCATGGAAAATTGGTACATCAGGTTGATGCGTAGGTGTTTCCTCTGGGTTTTTTGTTTGCTACTCTCCACCACCGTAGCTCCCCAGACAGTGAATGTACCGCTATCTCACTGGATTTATGATTTACTGGAGCGATGGGAGACGCAAGGGTATGTGGAGAATGTTTATGATCATACCAAACCCTATTCCCGTCAGGAAGTGAGCGAATACCTGGTTGAGGTTATCCATTCCTATCAACAATCCCCCCAATCATTTTCTTCCTACGATCTTCAATATCTCCGGTATTGTATATCAGAATTTCAGGAAGAGCTCACTGAAAACGGTGTTTTGACGGTTATTCCTGCAGCAGAGAACCGGTTTCAAAAAATAAGGGAAACCCCACCCTTTTCCCTGCTACCGGATATTGTATATAAAAATAACCGAAATTTTTTTTCCGCCCATTTCGGTGAATTTGATTTATACAGCGACCCAATTTTTCAGTATTCCACTTATAAAACGCTGCTGAACTCCGACACGCTTGCTACCGTTACCCGTTGGAGTAACGGGTTGCTGTTCCGGGGAAACCTGGGGAAAAATCTGGGATTCTATTTTAATTTAACCGATAACCATTTCTCACGGAAACCGGGTTATCCCCTGCTTCAGGTTCAGGAGGAATCCGGATTCCCCTTTGTTGCCATACACCAGAGTAAAAGGTTTGATGTGGATGAGAACATTGCATATTTGAACCTAACTCATAAATATTTTTCTCTGTTTTTTGGTAGAGACTATAATCAATGGGGTGGTGGGCATAGCGGTCAACTGGTGCTCTCTACCAATTCCCCGGTATATGATCAGATAAAATTAACCATCCGTTACTGGAGGTTTAAATATACCCATTTAACCGCTTTTTTGCAGTATATCCCACCGGAAGGCAGAAAGAGCATAAAAGCCTTTGATCCCATCGACGTTTACTGGGCCGGGAATCGGTTGGAAATGTATCTGGGGAGAGGCCTTCAATTGGGACTCTCTCAGACAGTGATTTATGGCAATCAATCGTTGAAGCCGGGGTATCTGAATCCGCTGGCTTTCTTTAAATCCATGGAACATTATTATGGGGATCGAGATAACGGTGCAATTTCAATTGACGCCGTCTGGAGGGTCCGGAATGGTGTGAAGATCTACGGGGAATGGTTTATTGATGATCTGTCCACCACTAAATTGGGCAGTGATTTTTTTGGAAATAAATTTGGATATCAACTGGGTGTTTTTCTGGTGAATCCACTGGGGATTCCCGGAAGCGATTTTTTGGTGGAATATACTCGTATCAAACCATATGTGTATAGCCATTCGGTTCAGGACTATAACAAATATAAGCATTATGACACCATCCTGGGACATGCCATTGGGCCAAACTCCGATGACCTTCTGGTCCGCTATCGATATGCCCCCCATCGTCGCCTCCGGGTTGAATTCAGTATGGAAAACTACCGGCACGGAGAAAATCCGGAAGGAGAAAATGTGGGCGGAGATCCGGATTTCCCTTTTCGTTTTAATATCGACAATCCTTCGGCACCTTTTCTGGAGGGAGAATTGCTAACGCGGTTTTTATGGAACATGGGATTTCGATATGAGCTGTTGCGGAATACATTTTTACTATGTCGGGTTACCGGGATTCATTCCAATCGGGAGGGGGGTACTACGACGTTTTTTTCCTTCCGTTTGAGTTACAATTTCGGTCAGCGACCGGAACTCATGCCGGTATATCAGCCGGCTACCCGTTAAATTCAGAGTTCGGATAGCTGCGCCGTAAGGCGTTCCTTTCGGAACATGCTTTAGCTTGCGGTTGGGGGCGGGGGGGATCAAAACAAATTTTGGAATAGTGAATGGTGAATGGTAGAGTGGTGAGTGGTGGAGTAAGAATTCCCCTTGTTCCCAAGCTCCGATTTGGGAACACGATAGAACCCAAAACTCTGTTTTGGAGAGATTTTGTGCACTGATGTCATGGCATTAGAAACAGAGTTTCTTTAACTATTGCGTTCCATCCCGGCTGGCCGG
>RFIL01000330.1 GCA_003695285.1 Calditrichota bacterium | reverse complement strand
GTTACAGCAGCACCGACTTCTCTGGTGCCCCGAATAACGGATTCTACAAAACCATCTCCTTCTTCTCGACACCGAAAAATACTCTCGGTTACCACGATGGAATTATCTACCAGCATGCCAATTCCTAGGGCTAACCCGCCCAGCGACATGATATTTAAGGAGACATCGAACAGACGCATGGGAGCAAAGGTTGCAATGATAGAGATGGGAATGGATAACCCTACAATAAGGGTGTTTGATAAATTATTTAAAAAGAAAAAGAGAACCAGCACTGCCAGAATACCACCCATGACAGCGGTTTTCTTTACTTCATTGATGGAGTTTTCAATAAAGACCGATTGATCGGTAAGCAGTTGAATATTCAGTTCTTTCGGGAGGCGGTAGGAGATAAAATCTGTCATCTGCTTCATCAACATCTGTTCCCGAAATTGACGGCGGCGATCCCCCATCTTGCCTTCTTTACTTTTCTGGCCGGATGGCGTTTGCAATTTTTTCACGAAGGCTTGTTGTTGCGGGGTTCCGAAAATCTTATCCCGTACATTTTTGGCAACTTCAACGATGTTGGCATCGCCTTCTTTGTAGATTTCCAATTCCACACTTTCTTTGCCATTTAAACGGGTAATGATCTGCCGTTCTTTGTGGGTACGAAAGACATGCCCGATATCCTTCAAACGAACTGGTCTTCCGTTTTGTTGGGTCAGGATGATATCGGCAATTTCAGGAACCGATTTAAATTCATTTAATGTTCTAACAATATATTCTGTTTGTCCCTCTTTTAATTCGCCTCCGGCAAGATTCACGTTCTCCTGCGATAGCCTCTGTCGAACCTGCTGGATATCCATACCCATTAAGGCTAATTTTTGTTCATTCAACTCCACCCGGATCTCTTCTTCAAATCCACCTTTTACCTTCACCGCTGCTACCCCGGGCACCGTTTCTAAATCCCGTTTAATTTGTTCTTCAGCCACATACCGAAGGAAAAATAAATCTGCGTCCCCGGTTAACCCCAGTCGAATAATGGGGTCCAGTGAGGGGTCGTATTTCAATATCAGTGGCTTTTCGGCTTCATCGGGCAGAAATACCCGGTCTAATTGTTCACGAATTTCACCGATGGATTTATCTATATCGGTGTCCCAGTTAAACTCCAGGATTACATCTGATTGACCGGCTTTAGAGATGGAACTGATGGAGACCAGGTTGGTGACCACCCCCAGGGCTTCTTCAATCGGTCGAGAGATGGCGGTTTCCACTTCCTCCGGTGCCGCGCCTGGATATTCGGTGCGGACGGTTAAAGAGGGGTAGCTAATGTCCGGCATCAAATTCAGGGAGAGCTGGCTGTAGGAAAGCCAGCCAAAAACCATAATCCCGATGACAATCATTGTGATGGCCACCGGGCGAGTGGTCGTAACTCGAAAAATGTTGGATTGATTAAAATTATGTTTCATCATAGAATGAAAATCCTCCAAAAGCCCGCTTGATAAATGATATAACTGATTTGACAGGGAATCAAAGAGATACAGTTGGTGATAGTAGTAAAAATTTAGCCACTCGCAGAAGATGCTCGTCTGGATCCGGCGCGCATCTTCTGTTGCTGCCAGGCATATTCCTTTTCTTTAATGACCTTGACTTTTGTGCCGGTTTTTAAACCATTCTGCCCCAAAACAACTACTTTTGTGTTCACTGGTAAGGAGTTGAGGATTTCCACCTTTTCAGCATCTTCAAATCCTTTCTGAAGTTCCACCTTCAGGGCAGAATCAGCAGAAACGATGAAAAAGTAGATCCGTTCATTTTCATATATTAAAGCGGATTTGGGAATCAGCAGTGCATCCTGGTGTGTATCTACGATTAACTCTACGTTAACAAACATTCCGGGTCGCAACAGGTTTTCCGGATCATCTACCGCCACTGTCAATTTAAAGGTACCGCTTTGTGGATCGATAACCGGACTGATACGCTTTACCTTGCCACGAAACTTTTTACCGGGAATCACTTCAGTGGTAACAACTGCTTTTTGATTCAGGTAACATTTTGGATATTCATCCTGGGGTACATATATCCGGATAATTTTCTCATCAAGGTTGGCGATGGTAAACAAGGGGGTGTTGGATTGTATCCATTCCCCAACATCCACCTTGCGTTCACCCACAACACCGTTTATTGGGGATTTGACAGTTGTATATTCGAGGTTTAAGGCTGCCTGCTTCCAGGCAATTTCCGCCTGCTTTAAAGCCAGTCGAGCGTTTTCGTATTCCTCTTCACTTAACAGGTTTTCTGCTTCCAGGGCTTTTATGCGATTATAGTTAGCCTGTTGTTTTTGATATTCAACCAGAGCCTTTTGTTCAGCCAGTTCATATTCTCGTTTTTCTATTTGGAGTAAGGGTTGTCCTTTTCGAACACGGTCCCCTTCATCAACATAGATTGCTTCCACCACCCCACCAACCCGTGAGAAGATTTCGACCTGTTGTTCTGTCTCAAGAGTAGAATTGTAGAGTAAGAAATTTGAAATGCTCCCACGCACCACTGAAGTCACCTCCACCGGAACAGCAACATCCCCTGTGTCTGGCGCCCAATTGCCGCGTTTCCGAAACTTGGTACGCTTATCTTCTTCTTTTTTATCCCTGGCTTGAGAGTATTCTTTTTTTACCGAGGAAGAATCGGGGTTGGATTTTTCTTCTGAGGGGTTCTCTCTACCCTTGCTGTTACAGTAGGTTAGTAAAAGCGAAATGACCAATATCAGTACTGGTAACAGGCGGTTTGTTTTTTTCACGAACTGGTTCCTCCATTATTATATCTTTTGATATCAACGTTACGCATATTTCAGATAGAAGTTTTAAAAAAAAGAAATATGCTCGTCATATTTACCCTTAAAAAAAGGGGGGTGTGTTATCGAAAACGGCGTTTCATTAATCTAATCTATAACTGTAAGACCGTTTGTTAAATTTTAAAATATTTATTTCCGAATTTACTGGAAGAAATTGCGTTTAAGGTAGAAGGACATTAGGTTACATCCGGTTTCGGACTTCCGGAGTTTCACAGGAACATCAATTTTTTTAGCAAATTGTAATTTTAGTTTAATTCTGTAACTTCTGCAAATATAAATATAATAAATTTGAAGGGAGCGTTTCCCCTAAAAGGAATTTCATCGAGCGGTGAAAAAAAATATTTTTGACTGACCTTAGAAATGAATGCCATAATTCGAAAGATATTAAAATCGGTTATCTGGATATTGCTCCCACTTGGTGTGTTGCACTGGGTGATTGTATATATCCGCAATTTTCTCTATGATCATCACATTTTAAAAATCAGCCGTTTACCGCTTCCAGTGATATCGATTGGTAATTTACAGATGGGAGGCACTGGAAAGACACCATTAACCATTGAAATGATTTCATACCTTCAGTCTAAGAATTATCGGGTGGGTGTATTAACTCGAGGATATAAGCGGAAGAGTAAAGAACCGTTAATTGTGACCAGTGAAAATGAATCCTCAGTAGAACTCCTTGGAGATGAACCATCGATAATTCTAAAACACTTAAAGAATGGAGTGCTCGGGGTGGGAAGAGATCGATTTCAGGTGGGTCAAAAAATGCTCATGAAACATGATCTGGATGTCCTGGTGTTAGATGATGGCTATCAGCATCGGCAACTACACCGGGACATGGACGTGTGTTTGATTGACGTATCAAGATGGTCGAATCATCCTTTCCTCTTTCCATTTAGCTTTTTGCGGGATACCCGCTCCTCATTGAAAAGGGCGGATGTCCTGGTATGCACAAGAGCAGAAAACAATTTAAACCGTTTGACGGATATAGAAAATCAGATTCACAGTTTTACTGAAGCGCCAATTTTAACCGCTAAATTTGTCTTAGAGGATTTCTATACGCTGGAAGGGAAGATCATCCCTGGTGAAGAGGTGCAGACATTCAGTTCCTTTGGTGCCTTTTGCGGAATCGGGAATCCCCATCAATTTTATGATTTTTTGGAAAAATCTCTTGGCTTTCATCTGGAATGGAAATGGAGCTTTCCGGATCATTTCTGGTATGATGATGAACGATTGCTGCAGGCGTTAAATGATGCCCGGGAGAAGGGGGTAGAGGTTCTTTTTACCACTGAAAAAGATGCACTGAAACTTTTTTTATGTAAGGAAAGTTTAGGTAATTGGCAACAGAACATATGGGTTGTAAAAGTCAGACTTGAGGTGGATAAGTTTGAGTTCATTACCAATAGAGTAGAAGAAAATATTAAGCGATATAGAAATCAAAAAAAATATTGACAAAGCAAAGGAAGGCATTTATATTTACATGCTCAATATGATCGCGGGGTGGAGCAGCTTGGTAGCTCGTCGGGCTCATAACCCGAAGGTCGTAGGTTCAAATCCTACCCCCGCTACTAAGATAGAATGCTGACCATTGGTCAGCATTTTTTAACTGATGGCGGCATAGCTCAGCTGGTCAGAGCAGCGGAATCATAATCCGCGTGTCCGGGGTTCGAATCCCTGTGCCGCCACTACTTTTTTTCCCTCCGGTTGACTATGGGCACTTCTCTAAAATATCGATTTCTGGAATTTGTTAACTATCACCAACTTATTCAAGCGGGTGATCGGATTCTGCTGGCGGTGAGCGGTGGAATAGACTCCATGGTGTTGCTTCATCTGATGGTCACCTGGCAAAAATATTTTACCATGAGGTTAGGAATAGCCCATTTCAATCACCAACTGAGGGGAGAAGAAGCGGATGCGGATGAAGCTTTTGTGAGGAGAGTTGCGGAGGAATTCAATTTTCCGTTTTACTGTGAAAGGGCAGATGTCGCCGCCTATGCGGACAGGCATAAGCTGTCACTGGAGGAGGCTGCCCGATTATTGCGTGAAGATTTTTTGGTTAGCTGTCGAAGGCAAAATGGTTACCGCGTGATTGCGACAGCCCATCATTTAACCGATCAAGTAGAGACGATATTGATGCGGTTATTCTTTGGAGCAGGTTTGGAAGGGTTGGCAGGTATCCGGTTGAAAAAAGAGGGTTTTATTCGCCCCCTGTTGTTTGCGGAAAAAAACGAGATAATTCAATATGCCCGGGAGCAGGGAATTGAGTTTCGTGAAGATTCTACCAACCAGGACCTCTCCCTGTTAAGGAATCGAATCCGAGAAAGAGTATTGCCCTTTCTGAAACAGGAATTAAAGGTAACCCATTTTCAACCATTTTTACGAAATAGTTTAATCGTTCAGGATTGGTTGGAGTATCTCAAACCCCAGTGGGCCGAGGTTAAAAAGGCCTGTCTTGAACCAAAAAACGAAAATAAAATTGGACTTGATATAACATTATACAACAGGTACTTTACGTTATTTAAAGTGAAATTGGTTGAATATATATTGCATCAGTTAAGTGGAGAACAAAGTTCGTTGTCGTATCAACAGTATCAGGCATTTGAAAACTGGTTACGCACCGGAAAGCAAGGGCGGAAATTCGCTTTTAACCCAACGATATATGCTTCCAAACATGGTGAAAAAGTCTGGTTTTATCGCACCTCTCTCATTGAGCACCTGGAAGTGGACGCCCTCCTGAATCCTGAAGATGTTTATTCGCTTGAGCATTTAGGTATAAAAATCAAATTGAGGGTGGTAAACTCAAACGAGATTATGTTTACCAGCGACCATCGAAAAGAATATCTGGATTTGAAAAATATCCGGTTTCCCCTCCGCTTGCGCAATTGGAAACCGAGAGACCGATTTCAACCCCTGGGGATGAAGCATTCGAAAAAGCTCAGTGATTTCTTAACTGATGAGAAAAATTTAATGATTCCCAAAGAACATGCGTTAGTCATGGAAAGTCGCGGAGAAATTGTGTATGTTGTAGGGGTAAGAATTAGTGAAAAATATAAAATAACATCCAAAACTCAAAAAGCTGTAGAGGTAAAAATAGAAGATTATGAAAGCGCCAGAAATACTAACAATAGATGATCTGCAATTTCAGGTCATGATTTCCGAGGACGAGATTCAGCAGCGGATTGCTGAATTGGGGGAACAAATTTCCAGAGATTACGAAGGAAAAGTTCCCATCATGGTTGGGGTTTTGAATGGTGCCGTGTTATTTTTGGCAGATCTCATCCGCAAATTAAGTATTGATTGTGAAATTGATTTTATCAAAATTTCAAGTTATGGTAATGCCAGAGTTTCCTCTGGTGAAATAACCATGATTAAAGATTTTAGTGCGGATTTACACGGCAGGGATATTCTTGTCGTTGAAGATATTGTGGATTCCGGCTTATCGGTGCAATATCTGAAACGAAGAATTCAAAACATGAAACCGAGTTCCTTAAAATTTGTATCATTATTGGTCAAGAAAGGGGCAGCGAAGGTAGAGTTGAATATCGATTATGTTGGATTTGAAATCGAAAATAAATTTGTCATTGGCTATGGTCTTGATTATAAACAACAAAAAAGAAATGTAAACGCTATCTATCAATTAGTTGAGTAAATTTCGTAAATACTAAACAGTCTTATAGATTGGTGGTTCAAAAATGAGCGACAAGGATAACAAATTTAAAAATTCCCGACCCCCTGAAGATCCCAATCGGAACAACAACGATTTTCAGTGGAAGAAGAATTCTCGTTCGGTACTTTTCTGGGTAATTCTGTTTTTTGTCATTGCTTCACTGGCAACCTTGATTCCTTACGGGAAGAAAAATGTACGCGAGATTCCATATTCTCAGTATCTGGAATATCTGAACCAGGGGAAAATTATTGAGGGACAGGTCATCATTGGTGGGACAGCCAATGAGTTTCATGGGCGACTTAAATCTCCGGAAACCATTATCCTTCCCAAAGGTAAATCCGACACCTTCACGGAGTTCAAAACGGTTTTGCCCTTTTTAAATGAGGAAATGGATAAGACCTGGCGAGAAAAAGGCATAGAAATAACCTATACAGAGCTTTCCACGGAATGGCTGGATGTGGTAGGTGGTCTTTTACCCTGGGTATTGTTAATTGCTTTCTGGTTGTTTTTCTTCCGCCGAATGCAGGGTGGTGGAGCCGGAAGAAATATTTTTTCGTTCGGGAAAAGTCGTGCCCGGATGTTAATGGAAGATGCGACCCGTGTTACTTTTGATGATGTAGCCGGGTGTGATGAAGCAAAAGAGGAATTGCGGGAAATTATTGAATTCCTAAAATCACCGGCCAAATTCAGCAAATTGGGAGGTAAAATTCCCAAGGGAGCATTGTTATTAGGCCCTCCGGGAACGGGTAAAACATTGCTGGCCCGGGCTGTGGCCGGAGAAGCGGGAGTGCCCTTCTTCTCTATGAGTGGTGCGGATTTTGTGGAGATGTTTGTGGGAGTGGGCGCCAGCCGGGTCCGAGATCTTTTCGAACAGGGACGCAAACATGCCCCCTGTATCATCTTTATTGATGAAATCGATGCCGTGGGTCGCCAACGGGGTGCCGGTTTAGGTGGCGGACACGATGAACGGGAACAGACGCTGAATGCCTTATTGGTAGAAATGGATGGTTTCGATACTACAGAAGGTGTCATAATTATCGCCGCTACCAACCGCCCGGATGTGCTGGATGCAGCTCTGTTACGCCCCGGTCGCTTTGATCGGCAGATTGTGGTGGATCGTCCCGATGTGCGGGGACGGGAAGGGATTCTGAAAGTACATACCAAACGAATTCCTCTGGCCGATGATGTGGATCTGGAAGTTATCGCCAAGGGAACTCCCGGATTGGCAGGAGCAGAATTGGCCAGTCTGGTGAACGAAGCCGCGCTTTATGCCGCCCGTGCCAATCGTGATAAAGTCACCATGGAAGATTTTGAGATGGCCAAAGATAAAATCATGATGGGAATCGAACGAAAAAGTCTGATTATCAGCGAGGAGGAGAAACGCAGCACAGCCTATCATGAAGCCGGTCATGCTCTGGTGGCTAAATTAATTCCGGGTGCCGATCCGGTGCATAAAGTGACAATCATTCCCCGGGGTCGGGCGCTGGGGATTACCCACTTTCTCCCCATGGATGAAAACCATACCTATTCTAAAGAATACCTGGAAATCCAATTGTGTGCTTTAATGGGAGGACGGGTAGCAGAGAAGCTGGTGCTGAATCATTATACCACTGGTGCTGGCAATGATATTGAACGGGCTACCGACCTTGCCCGGAAAATGGTGACCGAATGGGGAATGAGTGAAAAACTTGGTCCTGTGGCATTCGGGAAGAAAGACGAAGAAATTTTTCTGGGACGAGAAATTGCCACCCATCGGGATTTCAGTGAACGTACTGCACAAGAAATTGATGCCGAAATCAAGAAAATTGTTCGGACGGCAGAGGAAAAAACAGAAAAATTACTCACTGAAAACATCGACAAATTACATCGTCTGGCTCAGGCACTGTTGGAACGCGAAATTCTGGATGGAGAAGAAATTGATATGATTATCGAGGGGAAAACACTTCCCAAATCTAAGCCGCGTACCTACAACACGTTGAAGAAGAAAACAAAAGCAGCTGGCAATGGAAATAATGAACCGGATGCTCCCGCTAAACCTTCAGGCTCTGAGGAGGAAGTGAGCGAATCTAAAAGGGATAGCCAGCCCAAAAACGAGAACGACTCTCAGGAAAATAAAGATTCTTCTGAAGAAGAAAAGGCAGCAGGATAGCTATTTGAAAAAATAGTGCACCGCTGCATGTTAAAAAGTGAATTCACAAGGTTTTATCTTGAAAAACATAAGATTGTCCTGTAGTTAATAAGCAGGGCTATCTATCGGGTTCATATCGAAAAACGAATTTTTTGGATACTTGATTTCCGTTCGTTTTAACGATTTGTCCCGTACAATTACCCATTCTCATTCAGAAAACCTGGTTTCAAAAAATGGCGCTCCGTAAACGCGGCCCAAAGGCTCCCACGAGCGAATCCGAGTTCATCGGAAGGAGACGCTTTCTGGAAGATTTTGCCGCCGAGTGGGCCAAATCTCCCGATGAAGCTCCCCGGTTTATTGTGAACCTCCACGGCGACGGGGGAATCGGCAAAACCCGGCTGGTGGAGCAGTTCATCCGGCGCCACGGCAAAGGGGTTATGCTGTGCTGGCTGGACACCAACTTCAATCCCCTCGGCGATCCCATGACCCTGCTGCGCCTGATGCTGGAAAAAACCACCCGGGATGGGGAGAGGATCACCTTCAAAGAAGCCTCCAAACGACTGGCGCAGTACCAAAAGCTGGAAGCAGAAAACCATCGCAGAATGGATGAAACAGCACTGTCAGGTTGGCGCAAAATAATTCCTACTGGAGCTAAAGCTGGAGCAGAATTGGCTGGAATGAGTGGGGTAGGAAATCTTGTAAGTCAGATAGCAGAACAAGCACTCCAAGGGCAGGAACTCCGCGCCCAGGCCCGAAAAAGCGCCGAGTTGCGCCGGCTGCGGGAAGAGGAGATCATCCGCAGCCTGATACACGAGTTGAACGACCGTTGCGGCCAAAATACCAGATTCCTGCTGGTGATCGACACCTATGAGAAGGTGCCCCCGGAGGTGGATGAGTGGCTGGTCAAGACCTTCCTGTTGGGCTGCGAC
>RFIL01000329.1 GCA_003695285.1 Calditrichota bacterium | reverse complement strand
CGACAATGGGAGAAAGGTCAGGATCGACATATCCCCATCATTGCACTAACCGCCAATGCCATGGAAGGGGACAAAGAGCTATGCCTGGAAGCGGGTATGGATGACTACATCTCCAAACCGGTGAATCCCCCGGCATTAATCAAAACACTGGAGGAATGGTTGAATTTGAAACCCGTTGAAAAAGAAAAGAATGTTTGAAGCCCCCAATTTTAGAATTGCAAGACCTTCCCTTTATTCTACTAAATCTTCCCCCATCAACCCCCTTCAAAAATATCACCATCAGAGATCATCTTTCTCTTAATTTAATACCTCTCCACTTTTTCTTTTCTTAAATTTTGAATGCCGATTTGAAAAGGGGATATAAACATGTCCCAACGCATATTCGGGTTGTTTTTCCTTCTATTTTCTTCCTTTCTCCTTGCTCTGCCACGTGGTGGAACACTTGCCGGAAAAGTAGTGGACCAGCATACACAGCAACCATTAGTGGGAGTAAATGTGGTGGTTGAGAACACCCTGCTGGGAGCCACCACAGATGAAGAGGGCTTTTTTGTGATTTTGCAAATCCCTTCGGGCAGTTACAACATACGGTTTGAATATCTCGGCTATCGAACGCTTATCAAATCAAACGTCATCATTAATCCGGGAAGAAAAACCGTATTAAATGTTGAGATGCAGATAGATGTATTGGAGGGAGAGAAGGTAGAAGTTACTGCCAGTGCCTTTGTAAAACCGGCGGGTTCGGTGATCAGCAATCGCAGTATGGATTTTGAAGAAATTCGACGAGATCCGGGCTCAGCAATGGATATTCAGAGAGCCATGCAGGCGCTACCCTCAGTGGTTTCCGGTACGGATCAGGAAAATGAAATCATTGTTCGGGGAGGGGCGCCGGGGGAAAATCTGTTCTTAATGGATAACATGGAAATTCCCAATCCCAATCATTTTACTCAGCAGGGAAGAAGCGGTGGACCTATCAACATGATTAATCCCACCATGGTGCAAAAGGTGGATTTCTATGCCGGTGCTTTTTCCGCCCGTTATGGAGATAAGGCTTCCTCGGTAATGGATATTACCTTAAGGGAAGGTGACAGTGAAGCATATCATGGCGAGATACAGATGGGGATGTCCGGTGCGGGGCTCCTTGTAGAAGGGCCTTTGAGGTACAACTCCGCCAATTTTATTTTTTCAGCCCGAAAAAGTTTTCTGGATTTAATCATTAGCTCTACCGGATTGGTCGCTGTCCCTCATTATCAAAATACTCAATTAAAGCTCACCTTCCCTTTGCACAAATCCCATAAGTTATTTATCAATGGTATTTATGGGAATGATAACATTCGCATTGAGGGGGAAGGTACCGGGGGATATGCCTATGGTGCTGAAAATGTTGCATATAAAAGTCATCAATGGACCACCGGAGCAACCCTTCGTTCGTTATGGTCTCCCCATCTCATTTCTCTGACCACCCTTTTTGCCAATGAGGTTTACTGGGATATCGATGAATATCATTCCCGGACCCGAGATAGTTATTACCTCAACCGTTCAAAAGAAAGGGAAATCAGTCTGAGGAGCGATTTTACCTGGCAACCCCGTTCTCAGTGGTTGATCCAGTGGGGAGGCTCGTTGAAGCAGGTTCATCTCAATCATCAGATTTCAATGGATCCTGATACCATCTTCTTATACCGTCCGGATCAAAACGAGCCCATTGGAATTTTCAAAATTATACCCGAATGGATTGATAAAAATCTATCAAGCAGTTACAAGAGTGCATTGTACGGTCAAATTGGAATAAATCTCTTTAAATCGATTCATTTTACCGGTGGACTACGATACGATTATTTCGACTATAACAACTTCGCTTCTCTCAGCCCCCGCGTGGGATTTTCCATCTACCTGACCCCTAAATTCACACTAAATGCTGCCTTTGGGGTACATTACCAATCCCCGGCTTATATTGAGTTGACCGCTCATCCCAATAACCGACATTTAAAAAGCAAATACACCCGACAGTTTGTTCTGGGCATCGAACATCTGATTGGCAACGATATAAAATGGACATTGGAGGTCTACTGGAAAAATTATTATGATGTTCCGGTCCTGAAAAGTTTGACCACCCCGGATCCCTTTGACAGTTTTCAAGGGGAACGGTTGAATATAGGAAAAGGGTGGGCGCGGGGGATTGAATTCTTTTTTCAGAAAAAACTGACCCATCATTTTTCCACCATTGTCAGTTACTCCTTTTCCAGAGCCACGGCACAGGATCCTCGCTGGGATAAGAGATATGATTGGGATTTCGATTACCGCCACATTTTCAACGTGGTGGGTGGTTATAAATTGGGCTTCCATGATAAACAATGGTATCAAGACTTCAAGAGAAAATGGTGGTATCATTTCCTGGCACCCTTTCTCCCCCTGGCGGATGAAGTGGAAATTAGTTTTAAATTCCGGTACTCCGGAGGCCGCCCCTATACCCCACCAGTATATCATCCCGAATTCCGACGGTGGATTACCCAGGAACAACAACTGTTAAATACCCACCGCTATCCTCCCTACCATCGTCTGGACTTTCGGGTGGACCGACGATACTTTTTTAATAACTGGAACATGGTGGTCTTTTTTGATATGATGAATGTTTATAACCGCCATAACATCTGGGAATATCAGTATAACGACGACGGAAGCAGGGAAGAGGTGCTTCAATTCGAGGTACTGCCGGTTGGGGGGGTATTGATAGAATTTTAATCTCGGTTTTTGTGAGACGAAAAAACATTAGCCCCTCTGGTAAAGGGGCTAATGAAGAAAATAAAATGTGCTGATTGAGCTTTACATTAAAATCAAATCTTCCTGTTCATCACCTGCCACGACCACCTCACCATTCAGGGTGATAAAGACATTGATTTCCGAACGGGCTGCCATTTTTCCCTCCAGATAAATGCCCGGTTCGATGGAGAAGCAAATGCCCGGTACCAGAAGCCGTTCATCCTTCGTTTCCAGGTTGTCAATGTTCACCCCATTCCCGTGAACATTCTCTCCGATGGAGTGTCCGGTTCGATGAATAAAGTAATCTCCATAACCGGCAGCTTTAACCACATTACGGCAGGCATCATCCACCTCCCAACCATAACAGGGCTCACCCCGCTCAAATTTTTCCCTGATGAAATTCACGGCTGCTTTTCTGGCATCTCGCACCGTGTTAAAAATTTCCACATATTCAGAGGGAGGATTTTGACCGATATAACCGCACCAGGTCACATCATAATAAATGGAACCGGGTTGATCCAGTTTGGCCCATAAATCAATCAACACAGACTGACCCTCGGCAAAGGTGTAGCTGTTTTCCGGGGTGGGTTCAAAGTGCGGATCTGCCGGATGGTCATTGATTCCCACGATGGGGCCATGTTCTTCACAGGTTAACCCCTCTTCAGAAAATCGTTTCATGATAAATTGTTGAATCTCATACTCGGTTACCTTCTCACCATTGCGAACGGCATCACTGATCCGTTGAAAGGCCTCATCTTTTATTTTCAGTACTCGTTTACCAGCTTCCACATGACTATGATAGCCGTTTTCATCGATGATGGCTTCGAATTGCTGGATCAAATTTGCGGCGCTGAGAATTTCATATCCAAAACTGCGCAGAAGCTCCAGCGTGCCCCCATCCACCAGTGAGGTGTAGGGAATGTTGTTGAAGGGGGAATAATTCATGGCAATCCGTTGATGATTCCCCAACATCTCCTTAAGACGGCTGTGTAATTCTTTCCAGGCAAGGTAGGTAAGTTTTTTTCCGGGGAGGGAATCGAGCATGGTTTTTTCCACCATACTCACCAGTTTAACGGGCTCACCTTCCGCTGGGATATAATAATACCATCGACGGGAACAAAATTTATTGGGATCCAGCCCCAGAATTTTAATCGCCAGATGATCCCGATTATGAAAATTGGCCAGTAACCAACCATCAAAACCCTCTGCTTGAATTGCTTGCTGAATTTTTTGTAAATCCATTATTCTCCTCCATCTGTTGCTGTTTTAGGTTGACGGGTTGCACCAATTCGTTTTCCTCTATGTAATGCTAAAAATTTAGCGGTGTTTTCTGCCAGGATGTGTTCTACCCGCTCCACCAGAATTCGGCGTCTCTCCATTTCATCTTCAACTTCATAATCTTCTGCCTGCATCAAAAAAAATTGTTTTTCCCTTCCCAGTGCCTCTGCCACCCCCCGATAGTTTAACCAATTATCCTGAAACTTAAACAATTTACTGATCCCTCCGGCAACCACTGCCACCGAAGCCAGTAATGCCGAGGCAATCTGCACCAGCTCCATGTACTGGGGGTTGGAAAAATTCAATACATTAATGACCGGAATCAAAGCGCCACTGACCAGAGTAAAAGTCTCCGCCAGATAATAATTCTTTTTATAGGTCGCCGCCTTGGCTGAGTGCCAGGACTCCTGGGCATCCAATCGCTCCTTTATATAAGTGAAATCATCACTCATGCTTTTCCCCCTCGGTTAAGTAATGGGTTAAGGTAGTGGATAATTCCTCTAACATGGAGTCCATATCCACTATACGAATGTTTCCGGTTTCCATCAACTGACGAAACCGCTCTTCCATCGAGACGTTCTCAACTGCGGTGGCAATCTCATCAGCCAGACGACCACTGCCCTTCAACACCAATACCACACGGCCTTGCTGCGCGCTATGCAACACTTCCTGATAGGCTATCGAACCTCCGTTTATCAATATGGCAAGGGAGGGGTTTTCTCCAGCTAACTCAGTGGCGAGGGCCTCCATCATTTCCACTTCATCTCCCCAGCGGTCCTCATCCAGTAAAACAAAATGAGAGTGGTGGGGTTCAAGTATGGATTCAGCGATATTCCCTTCCTCATCCAGTTTTGCCAATGCCGGCAAAACCCCAATATAGGGTGAAGTGTGGCCGATTTCAAATAAAGCCTGACCTAACAACCTCATCACCCCACTGTCGGTTCCGCCGTCTAGGACGGTGGTATTCAATTTCTGCACCACCCGGGCAATTTCCTCCATTACCGCTGCCAGTTTGTTGAAAAGATCAGCCGACATTTTTCCGGCACCCCCAAACACCAACAACACATTCTGAGCCGGGGGGAGGTGTAGCGCTTTCACAATTTCCGCGGGAGACGTATCTTTTGTCGCTCGAACTGCCAGGGATGTGAGCCCATTCGAAAACTGTTTCTCAATGATTTCCAGTAAACGCATCATATTTGCTTTCTCTGGGGGCTTCTTTCAATTACCTGAAGTATCTGCAGAACCAGTAGCAATATACGAAAAAAACCGTGGAGGTGTGGAGGTAAAATTTTTCTCTGACAGCAGAAAGGTTTACGGCAACTGTTTCACCAGAAGTAGTGGAGGTGAGACAGTAACCCATGGAACCTTAGGTAAGGAAAAGAGGCTTTCTGGATGGTTTCAGTCGCAGTGGCAACCCCGGAAAACGGCTTGATTTAACTGGAGATAAAAATTACTATTGGATACAATAGGGGCAAACGTATAAAGGCAGTATTAAGTCAATGATTGTTGAACGGAGCACCTCTATGCATCGAGGAGATCATCAATCATTTAAGAATTTAAAACCGTCCAGGTATCCAAAACAGAGGATTGTCCGTTCGCTACCTCACTGGCCTTTCGGGCTAATGGTGGTGATGAGCTTTCTTGTGCGGTATCTGTCTGTTGCCTTGCATGAGGCAGGCCACTGGGCCATACTAATGTTCTATGGCCGGGGCCCGGTGATGGGATTTAGCGGATTGATCCAGCGCTGGGGGACTCCTCCTCCGCAACTCGACGGGTGGGTACGGATTACTTATTACGGAGACGAGGGCTGGCTGCGGCTGGCATCTTTGCCAGACAACAGAATGCAATGGGTTCTTTTCCTTGCCGCGGGGTTGATGATGACTATAATTCTGGCCTGGGCCGGGTGCTTTGTTTTTTATCGGAGCAGTTCTCCCACCCTGCGAGCCGCCGGATTAATACTGGCCCTGGTAAACGGTTTGGGCATCATCCTCTTCCCACTGAACTACTTTTTGAGTAGTGGGGATACAGCCTTCATCGCTTACTATCTTCAGGTTTCCGAAACCCTGGTGGCGGTTCCCTATGAAATCCTCAGGGGAGAATCTCTGCTAATTGCACTTATCGGGGTGGCTACCTGGCGGGAGAAAATTCGATGGACAGGGTCTGCACTCCTCGGCTACTCGCTTACCATCCTCGTGTT
>RFIL01000328.1 GCA_003695285.1 Calditrichota bacterium | reverse complement strand
GGCATCGGACTCTATGTTCTGCTTGATAAAATTTTACAATATAAACAATTATTCCAAATCGGCTGCATGGCTGTGGTAGGGATTCCTATTCTGGTGGGATTGCTTCCCAACTACTCACGGTTAAATATGCGCCACTATTATTTCACCGAGGAATATGTGACCAATCTTTTCACTCTTGCTGAACCCAATTCAATCATATTTGCTAACTGGGACCCTTTTTATTTTCCTTTGAATTATTATCAGTATGTAGAAGGGAAAAGACCGGATATTCTGGCATTAGACCAGCAATTGCTTAGACGGAGCTGGTATTTACAATGGTTAGAAGATCATTATCCGGATCTTTACCATTCACTCTCCACACCCATTCAAGAATTTTTAACCGCGGTTGCCCCCTTTGAGAATGGAGAAGCTTTTGATGCCAATTTTATTCAGCAAAAATATATTGGAATGATAAACGCCATCATCGAATATGGAATGCAACACCAGAGAGCGATATACTTTACTTACGTTCCTACCCCGGACATTGCCCCCCGGTATCGTAGAGACCCTCAGTTCATTGCCTATCGATTAAAAAAACCAGAGGAAGAGTTAGATGATATCTCCCCCAACCTTTTTTCTTTTAATAGTTTTGTCAATAAAAAGGCTCCCCTCGATCGAATGGCTGAAGTGTTTCAAAATTATTATGGAAAGCTGTTTCTGGAGCGAGCCACGCAGCTGGAATCCGCACAACGATGGGAAGAAGCCCTTGAGCTTTATAACGCCTCGTTAAAATTTTTTCCGAATGCTCCTCCTGTACGTCATCGCATTAAGGAAAAAATTGCCATCCTACAAAAGTTACAGAATTAAGTTTCCAATAAATTAAATTTGAAATCCGTCACTGCGCGTTGTAACTTCTTCTGATATGTTGTTAGGCGAGGGGATCTCAAAAAAGGTTGTAAGGCCTTTAAAAGCAATAAAGTAGGATGGTATGGACATTCAGGCAAAAACAACCCGCTATAAAATAGATTTCGCGGGTGCGAGTGAAAAAAGTTATGGTGTCAGTCAAACCGGAGGGAATGGATTTCATAATCGAACCACTCGCGCTGAGAAATTCCCCAAAGACCATTCCTTTCTCTCCACGCATAAGGGTCAATTATTTATCATTGCTGAATTAAAGGCCCAACAACAGGTCAGTTCCAAGATTGTTGATGATGTTATCAAAATCATTCAAGAGAATTATTTTTCCTACCCAAGTGATGATGTCGCCTTTAGTCTTCAACGGGCTTTTGATATTGCCAACCGACAGATGTACCAATATGCCAAAACATATGGTCTTCACAAAAAAGTTGGTATCACTTGCTCTGCACTGGTCCTGAAGGATAAGTATGCTTACATTGCCCACGTGGGTGATGCTCGCATCTATCATGTAAATCTCCGAAAGATCACCCAATTAACCCAGGATCACACCCGAATTATTGAATACATGGCACCTACTAATGGAAAAGGCGATACTCAACAAGATCATCATAAACGTTCAGTAGTCACAAAAGCTCTTGGCATTCAGTTAGGGATAAAAATTGATACCATCCATCGGATACCGATTCATCGTGATGAGTATTTTCTGCTGGCAACCCAGGGGATTAAGGTCCTCAAGAACGATGAGTTGAAAAACATTGTGCTTTCCAGTTCTCCTCAAAATGCCTGTCAAAAAATTACCCGACTGGTGGAAGAACGCACTGATAAACATGACACTGTGGTACAGATTGTTAAGATCTACAACTATTACGAAGATGTCATGTTTGATGAAAATGGCAAACAACGAGTGAATGGTGAACCAAATTCTCACTCCAAAACGCCCCAGGTTAGCACCATCTCTACTCGCTGGAGTTTTTTACCCCTGGTGATTACAAGCATCCTGTTTATCATGGTTTTAATGTTCCTTTTCTTCAAAACCAATCCCATCAAGAATCTTCCTCACCACATTAAGGATTTTCTCCATCGTTATGAACTGATGACCACAGTAGAGGTGGAAGAGGCGTCGTCCTGGGCAATGGAACAGATGCAGCTTGCCACCGCTCGGGAATATCTGGCTGCAAATAAACTGGATAAGGCAGAAAAAATCTTTTCCGCTATTTTAAAAGCACATGGGGGAAAACATCCTCAGGCAAGGATGGGGCTGGAACAAATTGCTTCCAAGTATCAATCAATTGGAAATCGTTACCGTCGTCAGGGGAACTGGAAAAGAGCTTTATCCTATTTTAAAGCGGCCCGAAGATTAAATCCAAATGCACCCGGCATTAGTATTCTCATCTCACAGGCACAACGGAAGATCAACCAGGCTCAACGTCAAAAAAGTTCCTCCATTCCTTCAGCGGCAAGTCTGAGTAAAATAGAACCTCCAGCTACTCGTTTGCCGGTCATCAAGCCACCCCGGTTATTAACCAGGGGATTTCAACCCACCCTCTGGAGATTGCCCGGGCTGGATGAAAGACTCGATTACGAATTTCGGGGGGATACACTAATTTTTTATGACAATATCAGAATTAAAAAGGCATTTTTCGCACAAACCTTCGACAGTGTGGAAGTAGAAGTACATGCTCGCTTACTGCTCAACCTTACAATGGGGAGCTATGGCATCATTTTCGGTCATCAACCATATCCCAGACAAAACTATCGTCATTTCTATCTTTTTTCTATCCAACCGGATTCCCGCTATGAATTACAACAGGTAACCCCGGATGGAGTGCGGGTTCTGGTTTCCGGACAAATTGCTCCAGGGGTTCAGGGGGGATATAAAGTGACTCAGTTGAAAGTCAAAACCATCGGAAAACTTGTTGTCTTATATGTCAATGGAATAACTCTCTACATAAAGGAATTAGACCAGGTGGTGAAAGGTGGAGTGGGGTTATATGTCGATCCCAAATTGCGCGTTCAATTTACCAATTTTAAAATCCTTCCCTCAACGATCCAATAATATAAGTTCTGCCCTGGAAATTTTTTCATGCCAGGGGTATTGAAATCATCCATTCGTCAAAGAGATGATTCGGTTTTTTTTTCCAACAAATGGGGAGATTTCTTTTGGATAATTTTTAATAATGATTTATCCAGTTGAGCCCCATGCAAATTGTTTACTTTCAGTAACTGATCGATGGTCAGATGACGGGCACCGGACAGGAATGTCCTCCACAGCTCAGCATTACCCAGATAAGCCCAGGAAAGATCGGCTTCCCGAAAATCTGCCCAGCTAAGATTGGCATCCCGAAAATCCGCTCCGGCAAAAAATGCATGCCGACAATCCGCTCCAATCAGAATGGCATTGCCAAACTCTGCCCAACCACATTGAGCGTGTGTAAGATTCGCCCAACTTAAATCTGCTCCATGAAAATCTGCATAAGCTAATCTGGCACCCTGCAGGTTTGCACCTTTCAAATTAGTACCCCTGAGATCCGCATGACGGAGATCCGGCAGCTCCTTAGTCTCCTCCCGCCATTGATTCCAGAGGTTCACACCTTCCAACAAAATCTGTAAATGTTCTCGTTTGGCCATATATTTCTCTTGCTAATCAGGGCACCGGTTTGTTTCCCAATCCGCTCAATTGTAATTATCACTTAACATTCGAGCGTTGAGGTAAGGAAATAGCCTTCTTCCATAATCATCAACACTACTCCCCAAACACAGGCGAAGTTCCCGCTTCCAACGTTGCTTGTTTCATTTATGTATATAAAACCAGGGGATTCATTCGATTGTTACATCAAGCTATTCTATTTAGTAAAACCCAGGGTGAATAACAAGAATTATATGGAAAAACAGTTAATAAATGAACATCCTTTCCACAAATATCTTGACAGGGAAATAGTTCTTATTACAAAGAAAACAAAGATTAAATGAAAAAATAATTGAAACTATCTGAAAAGTGCTGTATTTTTTGCCCGCAATGATGAACGGGTTCTTTCACCGCCAAATAAAACCCGTTTTTTTCCTGAAGTGAAACATTTTCCTTTTTCAGTAGTTAGCACAAATTTAATAGAATTTTCTGAATCATGTGCAAAAAATTCTCCTGTTTTTAATGAACTAAAAACAAAGGGGACTCCTATGGCATCAGCGACTTCTCAACCGATGATAGAGGCCAAAGGACTCAGTAAGTATTATGGGCAATTTGTTGCCATCCAGGATATTTCCTTTTCCATTCCCCGTGGTCAAATCGTAGCGTTTTTAGGACCCAATGGAGCCGGAAAAACGACAACAATGCGAATTCTGAGCGGTTTTTTGGCTCCAAGCGAAGGAAGTGCATCCATTGCGGGCTATGATGTCTTTGCCAATCGTTTGGAAGCTTCCAAACACCTGGGATATTTACCGGAAAATGGCCCCCTTTATGAAGATATGACTCCCATGGAGTTATTGCGATTCTTCGGGGAAGCTCGGGGAATGGAGGAACAATATTTTAATCACCGGCTGGATGTTGTTATCTCCGAATGTGCTCTGCACGATGTGCTGGAAAAACCAATTAGCAAACTCTCCCGTGGTTATCGACAACGTGTTGGACTGGCACAAGCCCTCCTCCATGATCCGGACGTGTTGATTATGGATGAACCCACAGCGGGATTGGACCCCAATCAAATTCGCGATTTTCGTACCAATATCAAACAATTAGGACAGGAAAAAACTGTTTTATTATCCACCCATATTCTACAGGAGGTAAACGCCGTTGCCGATCGGGTGCTTTTCATTCATAATGGAAGATTGGTTTTTGATGGTACTCCGGAGGAATTGAAAGAGAATGGGTCTCTGGAGGAACCCTTCTACCGATTAACCAATTACGGACGTAGCGGTGGTCAAGTGAAAGCGCAGGAGGAAGACCAATGAAACAGATAAACTGGAAGGTCATCTTCTCCATCTTCAAAAGGGATATTCGTCTCTATTTTACCAATCCCACCGGATATGTGTTTATTACCCTGTTTATATTTCTGAGTGCTGCTGCTGCTTTCTGGCAGGAGCGCTTTTTTCTGAACAACCTCGCCAATCTGGATCAACTGAATTACGTTTTCCCTCTATTACTGCTCTTCTTTATTCCCGCTTTGACCATGAGTGTCTGGGCGGAAGAGCGGAAACAAGGGACCGATGAACTATTGCTAACCCTTCCGGCTACCGATCTGGAAGTGGTGATCGGTAAATTCTTAGCCGTATTAGGAATTTACAGTGCGTCGCTATTGATATCACTCAGCCATGTAATTGTTCTTTTTTGGCTGGGTAGCCCCGACCTCGGTCTCATGATTGCCAATTATATGGGTTATTGGTTTATTGGTGCCGCTTTCATAGCGGTGGGAATGTTTGCTTCATTATTAACTGCCAACGTAACCATTGCCTTCATCCTCGGGGCTCTATTTTGCAGCGTGTTTATCTTTATTGATGATGTGGCCGGCTTCTTTGGCCAATCTCTGCAGGACCTGTTCTCTCATCTGGTTGTATTTGATTATTTTGATGATTTTGCCAGCGGGGTCATCAGCTTATCCGGTATTTTCTATTTCCTCTCCCTCGCCGGTGTGATGCTTTTCT
Source organism: Calditrichota bacterium (assembly GCA_003695285.1). Classification (GTDB taxonomy): domain Bacteria; phylum Calditrichota; class Calditrichia; order RBG-13-44-9; family J075; genus J075. The sequence goes on along the minus strand of RFIL01000328.1, from coordinate 2,800 downwards.
TTAATATTTTATTTCTCAGTCGCCGCCACTGGCCCCAGGAAGCCGATGGATGGAAAATGTCCTATCACCATATTATTCGCAGTGTGGCTATCGTCATTGCCGTGATCAGCTTAAATGTCATCATCGGGCGCCTGCACTGGCGATTGGATATCACCGCTGAACGACTTCACACCCTGTCTGGTGAAACCAAAAAATTGCTCGATGAAATTTCTGAAGAACGCCCGGTCTTTATTCAGGCTTATCTCAGTAAAGACCCACCCCAGCAATACGTTCAGACACGGGCGAATCTCATCAGCTTTTTAAAAGAAATTGACGCCATCGCCGGACCGCGGGTGGAGGTGGCAATTTACGATACTGAGCCCTACTCAGATGAAGCCCGTGAAGCGCGAGAAAAGTTTAATATTCTACCTCGCGAAGTTCCGGAAACCGGAAGCGCCGGAGCCGGGGTAAAAAAAGTGTTTATGGGCGTTGCTTTTACCTGTGGCCCGGAGGAACAGGTCATCCCATTCTTTGATAGAGGATTACCGACTGAATACGAGTTGATGCGCAGTATTCGGGTGGTAGCACGAACCAAACGTAAAAAAGTTGGTGTGCTGGTCACAGAAGCGAAGCTATTTGGTGGTTTTGATTTTCAGACCATGCAAACATTACCTGCCTGGGAAGTAGTGGATGAACTAAAAAAACAATATGAAGTGGTACGCATTTCTGCCACCAGTCCCATTAAGGAGGAACTGGATGGGTTGGTGGTGCCCATGCCCTCTACCCTTTCTCAAGATGAGATGGATAATTTGATTGAATACATTGAAACGGGAGTACCCACCCTGCTCCTGGTGGATCCCCTCCCTGCCATTAATCTGGGAATTTCCCCCTCGGAAAAGGCAGGTGCCAATCGAAATCCTTTTATGCAACAGGGACCACCCCCCAAGCCCAAGGGAAATATTCAGGAGTTTATGCGAAAATTAGGTGTCAACTGGAATTACCGACAGATAGTATGGGATGCTTATAACCCCCATCCGGATTTTGCCAATATTCCGCCGGAGGTGGTCTTTGTCGGTCGGGGAAATGAAAATGAGGAGTCTTTTAACCCGGAACATCCGGCAACGTCTCAACTTCAAGAGCTGGTGTTTATTTTCCCCGGTTATATCAACAAAGCCTCTCAATCGACGGTGGATTTTACTCCGCTGGTTAAAACCAGCTTTGTTGCCGGGGTTCAACCTTATAGCCGGATGGTCAGAAGAAGTTTTCTGGGAGCTCAGTTAATTACCCGCGGTCTTCCTCATTATCCCACAGGAACCGACTATATTCTGGCTGCCTCCATCTTTCAGCGGGAACAGGCTAAGGATGATACCCTGGGCACTGGTGGAAATACCCGGATTAAAACCATAAAAGCCATTGTGATAGCGGATCTGGATTTTATCTCACAACAATTTTTTGAAATTCGCAAACAAGGTCTGGGTAATCTGGAATTTGACAATGTGCATTTCTTCCTCAACTGTATGGACGTTCTGGTGGGAGATGAATCGTTCATAGCCCTTCGGAATCGTCGGGTAAAACATCGCACACTGACCTCGGTAGAGAAGCAGGTACAGGAATACATCGAACAACGAGCCCGGGAGGAGCAACAGGCTGAAACCGAAGCCCAACTGGCGTTGCAGGAAGCTCAGAAACGTCTGGAGGAAAAAGTGAAAGAAGTGGAACAGCGGAGCGATCTGGATGCACAGACCAAACAAATCATGGCAGAGAATATCCGACGAGTTGAGCAACGCCGCTTTGATGCTTTAAAAGCCAAGATTGAAGCGGAAAAAGAAGCCAAGATTGCCGCCAGCAAAGAACGAATGGAAGCTCATATCCGAACAATTCAGAATGGTATCAAAACCTTCGCGGTGGTTCTGCCACCGATTCCGGTTCTGGTGGTGGGAATTATGATTTTTATCCGCCGCCGTCGTCGTGAAGCAGAAGGTGCTGCAGCAATCAGAAGATTAAGGAGTTAAGCCATGAAAGAAAAACAGAAAACATTCATCTTCGCAGGAGTTGCCATTGTTCTGGCTCTGTTAGCCATGATCACTGCTCCCCGGAAAGCGACTCCCTCTGCCTTCTTTGATAAAGGAGAGGTCTTTTTCCCGGAATTTACTGACCCCAATAGCGCGGTTTCTCTGGAAGTGATTGATTTTGACAAGGAAACCGGTGAACCCATCCCCTTCAAAGTCGTCTTTGAAGAAAATAAATGGCGGATTCCCTCACATCATAATTATCCCGCTGATAACAAAGACCAGTTGGCGCAAATTGCCGCGGGAATCATCGGGTTGAAAAAAGATGATTTCCGCACCGACAATGTTTCTGATCATGCCCTTTGTGGGGTACTCGATCCCCTGGATGAAACCAATCCCAACCTGGAAGGTAGGGGTAAACGAATCATCATCCGTGGCGCCAACGACCAGGTGCTGGCAGATTTAATTGTGGGCAAGAAAGTTCCGGAAAAGGAAGGATTTTACTTTGTGCGATTACCGGACCAGAAGCGGGTTTATGCCGTCAAAATGGATTTGAATATTTCCACCAATTTCAGTGACTGGATTGATACAGATTTACTGCGAGTCAAGAAAGATGATATCATCGAAGTGACACTCAAGGATTATTCCATAAACGAACTGACCGGTCGTGTCAATCAGCGGGATGTACTCATATTAAAGAAAGAGGGTAATACCTGGAAAGCCAATCGAATGAGAGCCAGTGAAGAGGTCAATGTCAGCAAAATGAATCAATTGTTACAGGCAATCGATGACCTCTCCATTGTAGGAGTACG
>RFIL01000327.1 GCA_003695285.1 Calditrichota bacterium | reverse complement strand
GCGACTGAGAAATTTCTCATCCATTTGAACCAGTTTTAATTTTTCTTTTACCAGTTTCAGAAAATCCATGGCATCCAGTTTCTCCAGACCCCGGTATTCCCGAATTTCGTTCAAGGCGGTTTTTAAGAAATTCGCATTGCTTACCCCCGGTATTTCTACCGGATACTGAAAAGCGAGAAAAATTCCTTCCCGCGCCCGTTCTTCCGGTGACATTTCCAGCAGATTTTTACCTTCAAACCAGATCTCACCGGAGTCAATTTCGTATTCTTCCCGGCCGGCCAGGACATTAGCCAGAGTGCTTTTACCGGAGCCATTAGGCCCCATGATGGCATGCACTTCACCGGCATTTATTTCCAGATTGACACCTTTTAAAATTTGATGCCCTTCTACAGATACCCATAAATCTTTAATTTTTAACATAATCAACCTTCAAATTTGAGAATGAATCTTTAATGTTTATTTTTCAATGTAGAATATCGTTGGGGTGGGTTGGGGCGAAGTGTCTTATCAACTCCGCTGAGGTGCAAACTTCGCCCCTCCAATGCACCCCGATCATCCTACGCTACCTTCTAAACTGATCGCCAGTAATTTTTGCGCCTCGACGGCAAACTCCATTGGTAATTCTTTGAACACTTCCTTGCAATATCCATTAACAATCAACCCCACAGCATCTTCCGTATCAATTCCCCGTTGATTGCAATAAAAAATCTGGTCTTCCCCAATTTTAGAGGTTGTTGCTTCATGTTCAACCCTGGCGGTGGGGTCGGAAATCTCCAGATAGGGAAAAGTATGAGCACCACATTGATCGCCAATCAACAAAGAATCGCATTGCGAAAAATTACGAGCATTAGTCGCACCCTTTAATACCTTCACCAATCCGCGATAGGAATTATTACTTCTCCCGGCAGAAATCCCCTTGGAAATAATGGTGCTGCGAGTGTTCTTTCCAATATGAATCATCTTCGTTCCGGTATCCGCCTGCTGGTAATTGTTGGTCACCGCCACGGAATAGAATTCGCCCACAGAGTTATCCCCTTTCAAGATGACACTGGGGTATTTCCAGGTAATTGCAGACCCTGTCTCAACCTGGGTCCAACTTATCTTGGAATTTTCTTCCAGACAAATACCGCGTTTGGTGACAAAATTATAGATACCACCCTTACCCTCTTCATCGCCGGGATACCAATTCTGAACGGTGGAATATTTCACCTCTGCATTGCGGTGCGCAACAATCTCTACCACTGCAGCGTGTAATTGATTTTCATCTCGCATCGGTGCAGTACAACCCTCCAGATAACTGACATAGGCGCCTTCATCGGCTACGATGAGAGTTCTTTCAAACTGCCCGGTATTGGCAGCATTGATACGAAAATAGGTGGATAACTCCATCGGGCAACGCACACCGGGAGGAATGTAGCAGAAAGAGCCATCACTAAAGACCGCCGAATTCAAAGCTGCAAAGAAATTATCCCCCTGAGGTACGACAGAGCCCAGATATTTCCGCACCAATTCCGGATGTTTCTGAACTGCTTCGGAAAAAGAACAAAAAATAATTCCCAGTTCCTCCAGTTCCTTCTGAAAGGTGGTGGCAACTGATACACTGTCCATCACCGCATCCACGGCAACCCCGGTTAATCGCTTTTGCTCTTCCAGCGAAATCCCCAGCTTTTCAAACGTCTCTCTGAGTTTGGGATCTACCTCATCCAGGCTTTCCGGTTTTTTAAATTTTTTGGGAGCGGCAAAGTAATACGCATCCTGGTAATTGATGGGTTCAAACTTCACGTGTGCCCAGTGAGGTTCTTCCATCTTCGTCCAGATGCGATATGCTTTCAACCGCCATTCCAGCAACCACTCCGGTTCGTTCTTCTTCATGGAAATAAAACGAATGATATCCTCATTCAACCCCTTGGGAGCTGTTTCCGTTTCGATGTCTGTGGTGAAGCCCCACTTATACTCGCTCTTTATCTGGCGTTCAATCGTTTCTTGTTCGTTACTCATTGAAGTGCCTTTCTAAATAAATTTGGTTTCGTAAACTTAACTTAGAACCATGTTATTGGTCAGAGAATTTCACTGGGTAGCTACGTTGTTCTATGTTCCCATGAAAAAATGCCGATGGTATTGTGTTTTTCTGCAAATCTTTAATGGAAATTGTGTTAAAAAACTCAATGAGCTTTAATTGGATAATTTCCATCGGGCTACGAATATTGCAATAGCTGAGTTGCTCGCAATTGCACTTATCCGCTTCAACCGCACATCCCACAACCTGCAGCGGACCATCCACAGCCGCGATTACATCTGTGACGTTAATCTTCGCAGCATCCATGGCCAGTTGGTAGCCCCCTTTAACTCCCTGCACTGAAGAAATAAAACCATTTCGGGTTAAGCTTTGTAACACCTTCCCCCCTATCTCCTGGGGAATGTTGAAATTCTCGGACAATTCTCTTGCCGTTGTTAACTCCCCTTCTTTTCGTTCTGCCATGTAAAGCAGAGAAATCAGTGCATACTCAACTTTTTTACTCATTTTAAACATGAAAAATACCCGATTAAATAGGTCCTATTTCTTAGCAAAAAAAATGAAACAATTAAACCCGACAAATTTAGTCGGATTTAAATATACGGCTATTCCCAAAGATTGTCAATAGCCAAAGTAATTTCCTGACAAGGCAATAGTCGTGGGAAATACTTTCCCTGTTGGATTAACCATCTGTCAACAATATATTCGAGGCTTCAACATTATTTCACTTAATGGAGGATCATGAAACGCTGGATCGTCATTGCCATTTTTATTTTTCTGAGCTTTGTGTGGGGCACTACCTGGTCAGCTATAAAGTTTTCATTGCAGGGATTTCCACCATTTCTGGGGGCGATGCTTCGCTTTTCCATAGCACTGGTTTGTCTGGCTCTTTATGCCCGGTTTAGAGGAATTTCGCTACGGATTTCTCGCAGGCATTTCGCCCCATTGTTCTGGTCTGCCATATTACTCTATTTGTTTGATTATGGGCTAATTTATTGGGGAGAACAGTATCTTTATTCCGGAGTTACTGCGATTTTCTTTGCAACCTTCCCCATCTTTACCGGAGTTGTATCCAATTTTATTTTCCGCAACGAACCGTTTCAGTGGAATAAATTTTTTGGGTTATTGCTGGGGTTTGTGGGGATTTTTATCATCTTCAACCACCAATTGCTGATCACCGAATTTAACACCATGGTTATCCTGGCTTCCCTGGCAATTATCTTCAGTGCTCTGGCGGCTGCCGTATCCCTGGTGATGGTGAAAAAATACTTAGGTGGGGTGAATACTATTGCCATGACATTTCATCAGATGCTGTGGGGAGTTTTGACCCTCGGGATTTCCGGGGTATTAATTGGAGAGACCTCCCGCATTCATTTGCACTTGAAGCCAATATTGGCAGTGGGCTACCTGGGGGTGGTCGGTTCAGCGATTGCCTTTGTTTTGTATTACACGCTATTAAAGAAGATGAGCGCCATCACGTTATCTTATATTATCTACATAACGCCACTGGTTGCGATATTTACCGGATGGTTGGTGTTGGATGAACAGATTACCTGGCATACGATAGTCGGAACACTGATTATCTTCAGTGGAATAGCCCTCTCCGAGATGAACAGAGGCGAAAGCGCTTCCGCCGATGTAGAATTAGAAGACGCGCTGGAATAAACAAACCCCTTCCAACCTCAGCTCTTCACTCGTTGATCTTTATTCTTTGATCTTTACTCTTTGATCTTTACTCTTTGATCTTTGACCTTCATCCTACTCCCATCCATGCAACTGGAAAAACCCGGCTCTGTTAAAAACATCTCTGGAGTAATCTCTGCCCGTGGTGTAATAATCTACATCTTTGCCGGAATTTACCGCCCGCAACACATTTCCCGGCCCGGCATTATACGCAGCCACAGCCGCTCTTAACAGTTGCTTACCGGTTAAGCTGGTTTTACGGCGGAAAAATTTCAGATTGGCATCCAATAGTTTGGCTGCATAGAGAATATTTTCTCTGGGGTCCTTCCAGTTTCCGGTTCGGGCAAATTCATGATATTTGTAATCAATCTGCATCAATCCCCGACCCCATCCACCACCATCGGGAGGAAGTTCACCATTTCTGGGATGAAAATCACCGGTACCTTCGGGACCTGGAGGGCGTAGCGCTAACCCCCAATGAGATTCTCGAGACCCGATGCCTCCAATCAAAGCAGGTCGTAAATTATACTTCTGAGCGGCTTCTTCAATTGCGGAACGGTACTTTTCCGCCTCCCGTAATTGTTTGAGCATGGTGGGATCATTGCGGGAATAGGTGGTTTCAAAGAAAACATCCGGGTCTTCCGGTGGTTCTTCTCCAAGCAAAGCTGCCCAGGTCAGAGGACCCACCACTCCGTCATCATCCAGACCATTCTCCCGCTGAAAAATAATCACCGCATCTTCGGTGTCTCTGTCAAATAACCCGCTCGCCGCGATATTAAAACCTCTGGCCTGAAGAAGTTCCTGTAATTCTTTCACATCCTCTCGAAGTTGAGGTGTGGTGTGATCAAACCCATCAAACAGTCTTAATGTCGGACGACTCATAGCATCCCCCTTGGGTTTCTTATCTCTCGGTTCTTCCGCTTCCGGAGCGGACGAAAACAAATTTTTTAAAAACCGAAGGATAGCATTTAACATGGTTAATCCAATGCTTTAATTGTTGTGGTAATAGTTATTTACAGACTGAATGATAAAAGGTAAGCTACTGAAAGCTTTTTTCCAAATTAAAAAAGATGCAAAAGTCAGGATATATTTTTGTCGGATTTTGAGGGTTTTGTTCCCCATTCCAGCAACACCCGGGCGATGTTGGTGGCATGACTGGTAATGCGGGTGAGTTGTTCCATTATCTCCTGGTGATATTCACTGGTCTCAATGGATTCCGGGACTCGCTCTCTCAACCGTTCATAATGAGTACGCATTAAAGCCAATTCCAGTGCCCAGTATTTTTTGAACTTCTGCTTCATGGCTTTTGCTTTTTCCAGATTCACCTCTTCAAAAACATCCAGGGCTCGCTGGAGTTGTTTTAAGGTCTTCACATGATACTCTTTTAACTCCTCCTCCCCCTCTTCCGAAAATTGATAGGAATGTTTTAACCACTCCTGTGCCCGGGGATGGAGATTTTTACTCACCACATCAGCGATTTGCTCCAATTCGGTCACTGTATATAACATTTGAAATATTTCATCGATGGTTTCATTGGAAACACTTTGCCGGCTGATGCGAGTGAGATAATCGTTAATCTTCTCATGCAAAAAATCAACTTCAGCTTCTTCCTCTTCCAGTTCCATTAACACAGTTTCATCCCGCTCAAGAAACGGTTTTAGTACTTTTTCTACCATAGAAAGGATGATACGCCCCATCCGTAGCACTTCAGATTTTGCCAGAGATAACGCCATGGCCGGATGATTGACCAGAGCATCGTCCAGGTAGCGAGTGGTATAAGGCGATTCTTTCTTCTCCG
>RFIL01000326.1 GCA_003695285.1 Calditrichota bacterium | reverse complement strand
GTATTATGGCACATCGTGCAATCATGGCTAAAGTTATTTGCCACGTGATCCGGATCTGCCACCCCGGTAAAATCATTTTGGTGACAGGAAAAACAATCCGAAGGAGTGTTGGTATAGCCCTCACTATGACAGGCAATACAGGGTAAGGGCACATGAGCACCGGTTAACGGAAAGTTGGTGTTTGCATGATCAAAAGTTGCCGGATTCCAGGCATCAGTGTTATGACACATGGTACAATCGGTACTGAAATTATTGGTCACATGATTGGGTTCGCTGACACCATTGAAATCCGTTTGATGGCAGGAGAAACAATCAATCGGGGTATTGTCATATCCATTGGCATGACAGGCGACACATTCCAATGGAACGTGAGCTCCAGTCAGCGGGAATTGAGTATTAGCGTGGTCAAAGTTAGCTGGAGTCCAGGCAGTGGTATTATGGCATTGAGTACAGTCATGGTTGAAGTTGTTAGAAACATGATTGGGATCCAGCGTATTGTTAAAATCTACATTGTGGCAGGAAAAACAATCTGTTGGCAACGCGGTGAAGACACCGCCATCATGACAATCGGCACATTCAATAGTTTGATGGGCACCGGTTAAGGGAAATTGAGTCAGGTCATGGTTAAAGTCTGCCGGAGCCCAGCCATTATTGTTATGACAGAGCGCGCAATCCGTGGGGAAATTTCCCTGAACATGGTTAGGGGTCAAAGTGGAGTTAAAATCCTCCTGATGACAACCAAAGCAATCCCGGGGAATTCCGGTAAATTGATTATCTCCATGACAGGAGGCACATTGTAATGAGGCATGAACGCCCAGCAGAGCAAATCCGGTGCGCTGTAAATGGTCAAAAACAGCCCCTTCCCATTGTTCTTCGGTATGACATACCTGACATTCTGAAGGGAACCCGAACTCCATATGGGGTGGAGCAGTGGTTTGCTGATATTCGGCCATATGACAGGACGCACATTCACCGGAAGTTCCGGCAAAGGTATTGGCATGACAACTGTTACAATCCGCTGTGGTATGTGCTCCACGCAATTGGAAAGTCTCGGTATGGACGAAATTGGTTTCTTCCCATTTCCGGGCAGTGGGTTCATGACAGGACATACATTGCATATCAAATCCCGCTCGGGTATGAGAGGGGGAAGTGGTCTGCATAAAATTACTGATGTGACAGCTACTACATTCCGTGGAAGTTCCGGCAAACTCCATATGTTGTTCGCCAAGGTGGCAGGCCTGACAATCCGCAATGGCATGCACTCCGGTAAGCGGAAAACCCCGCTCATTGTGAACACTTTTAATATCCACAGTGGAAGCCCAATCTTCAGGGGTGTGGCAGGTCTGACAATCCGTTCCAAACTGCTCACGATGCACATCTGTATGGCAATCCGCACAAACAGTACCCACTTCTTTAAATTGCAGGTTTTCGTGGCAGCTCATACAATCAGCATCTTGATGGGCCCCTTCCAGCTCAAAACCGGTTTCGCTGTGAGCAAATAACATTGGAGAACGTAGTTTATCCCAGGATTGAGTGGTATGACAACTCATGCAATCCCATTTAATATCTCCATGGGGACTCTGCGTCTTTTCCTGGGCGAAAAGTGGCAGAACCACCAGCACCAACCCCACCATCCACTTTCCGACCCAAAGATACTTTTGCATTGTTTCCATAAGCTTCTCCCGTTGTTTTTAAGCCCCATGGCAGGATTTACATTCCGAACTTAGCGGCTTGAAGCGGGTAAAAGATTCCCCACCGGCTGCTTCTTTTTTGTGGCAATCCTGACATGGCACTTTTTCGTGAGCCCCCTCCAACGAGAACTTGGAATCGCGATTATGATCAAATTTTTCTGGTTTCCAATTTTCTTCCGAATGACAACGACTACAGTCTGTTAATTGCTTTTGTTTGCCTTTAACATTTACCGTGGTTCTGAATTGACCCCGGTGAATATCTTTGTGGCAATTCTGGCAATCAGTAGCCATGTTTTGAAACTGGATGTAAGATACCGAACGGGAAGTGGTAATCGTGGTATGACAGGAGGTACATTGCACATCCCGGTGTTTCCCTTTTAAAGGAAAATCGGTTTTCGAATGGTCGAAAATCACCTTATGCCAGGTATCGACCACATGGCAGAATTCACAACCACCTTCCTGGATGTATTTTTTTACTTCACCACGATGGATATCTTCATGGCATCCATTACAGCGCGTATTTTCAAAAACAAACCGATTCATCTGAATTTTGCTGCCGCGACCTCGACGCCGTTTATTGCCTTTCTCCACTCCATGACAGGCAATACAGGGGACGGCCAGGTGGGCACCCTTCAGGGGATAACTGCTTTTCTGATGTTTGGCCAGGGTAAACGTGGAGGGTTTGAAACCCCGTTCAGTATGACACTCTTTACAATCTCCACGTGATGCTCGATCCCGAAACTGGCCTTTGTGAAAATCTTCATGGCAATCACTACAATGAGCAAATTTTAATCCTCTACGAGGTAAACCGGGTTTATGGCAGGATTCACATTTTACATCATTGTGTTTTCCCTTTAGCGGGAAACGGGTTCGGCTGTGGTCAAAAGAGGCCGTTTCAATAACCTTCCAACCCTTTGTTTGATGACAGGATTTACAATTTTTCCCAAGCTGCCCCTTATGAGCATCTTCATGACAGGATGAGCATTGGGCAAATTTTAATCCGGCATATTTTAAATACGTTTTATCATTGGGATATTTATTATCTCGTAATTGAGGATGGCATTTAATACAACTGACATCGATATGTTTCCCGGTGAGGGGAAAGTCGGTTTTGTCGTGGTCAAATTTTTCCTGGGGCTTCCAGGCTTCCATCACGTGACAGCTAAGACAATCCTGAGATAATTGCGAACGATGTTCGTCAATATGACAGTTTAGACAGGCTTTATCCAACCCCAGAAGGGTCTTGTTGAGATCTTTTTTCTTTTCCAGCAACACACTTTTAATCACCTGAAACTCAGGCTTGTGGCATTGATTACATTTTAATTTGGTGTGCCCGCCTTCTAATGGATATCCAGTCAGGGTATGATCAAAATTCTCCTGACCCTTTTCCCAATAGATTAATTTAAAATTTCTACCATGATGTTCACTATGACAATCAACGCAATTTTTATATTCCGGGTTAGCATGTAAGCCCTTACCGGCTTCAATTCGTTCTTTTAAGATGGTATGACAGGCGAGGCACTTCTGAGATGTAATTTTTTTTCCCGAACTGTGACATTTGGTACAATTGGTCACACCCTCCAGAAAGGCATGAGATTTATGCAGTTCTCCTGGAGAGAGTTGTGCCCATAATGATGTGCTTAAACCGGTAAACATTAACATGAATCCTACTAATATAAGTTTCTGTAAGGGATTCCCCATTCTCCTCGACCTGTCACTTAATTGATGATACCCTTAATATTTTTCCATTCTTTATTCAATTGTCTAACAAACAATATTAAAATACCCAGGTATAGCCCAACCAGACGGCAACTCCCACATGGATGATCATGATGACATACATCAGGATGGCAAATGGTTTATGCAGGACATGCCAGTAGTGGAAAAAGCTTTCCACCCGATCCAGGGCTAATAATCGTCGTTGAAGGACCATTTTTTTCAGGGCGATTTCCGTAGCGTTTTTCAAATGTTTGCCTTTTAGATGAAAGACACGAGATAACCGGCGTTTTATTCGGAAACGGAAAAAGGGTTTAAACCAGTCCTGCAGAAACAACATCAAGAACAGCTTAAAGATACTCTGGTTGGGATCGACCAGAAATGCTGGATATTCCTGAAGTCGGATCAATTGATCTTCATTCAGATTTAACTCTTCCTGAAGTTGTTCGGTAAACTGTTCGTTCAATTTGTTAATATCCTTCAGGGTCAGTTCACCCCCCATTCGGTTGCGGGGTATTTGCTGATATAGAAATCTTCCTAACACACCACTGGTGGCTACAGCAATCATGGACCAGAAACTGACCGCTACCAACCCCTGGACTTTAAATGCGGTATGGAGAATAATAAATAAGGGGCCCATGATTCCAAAGTAGATGTGGATATCCAGCCAGCGACTGAGAGACCCCCATTCTCCAAAGATACGGGTTCGTTTTCGGACACTATAGAGAAGCATGAAGAGCATCATCAAGGTTCCAATGATGCCAAACCCATGCCCCACGAAACCTGCCGGACGCAAAGTACGATAGGCTTCATGATGGGGACGCTCCATCGCTGTAGTTCGATAAAAATCCAATCCCTGATAAACAAAATAGGCATAAATGGCAAGGGAGACAGCATATAATATCACCAGAAAAATCTTAAAGCCGTCCACTTTTTGAGCTACTTGAAGTGTGGCCTCGACCTCCTTCGCCTTCATTCGCATACTATATTGCATTTTCCTTACACCCCTCCTTTTTGATATTTCCAGAATTTCAGACACAGCCATCCCTCTTTTTTTATTCTATCCATCTTTATTGGGAAGAAAATCCCAACTCCAATTAGACATTGTGGATCGCACTACCACCCGAGAAAAATGCTTTTTGATCGCTTTTATTTATGCACTTCTCACACTCTTTTTTCCATAGGAAGCAGCGATTTCTTCATAACTCACTGCTGGGAATTCCACTCGAAAGATTGAGCCTTTCCCTTCCTGGCTCTCCACGTGTATCTCGCCTTCATGCTCCTCCACAATCCATTTTACAATGGACAACCCCAGGCCACTGCCTTCCGTAGAGTGTAATCGGGTTTTGTCGATGCGATAGAATCGTTCAAATATTTTAGGTAACTCTTCCTCTGGTATGCCAAATCCGGTGTCCCTGACTTCCAGACACACCCGGTTGTTCTCCGAATATGCCCGTACAAAAATTTCACCTCCCGGTCGATTATACTTTACCGCATTTTCCACTAAATTAAACAACAATTCTCTCAGCCATGCTTCATCTCCCAGTATTTCCAAACCCCGTTCATACTGGAGATGAAGCTGTTGTTCTCCGGGAGGTATTAAAGATTGGAGCTCCTCTTGACAGCTCTCAATTAACTCCTCAAGACGAAGAACGTTTTTTTCCAGAATGGTCTGTCCAGCATCACTTCGGGAAAGGGTTAATAAATTATCCACAATTCTGGACAGTTTCTTTACTTCGTCAAGAATAATTTTTAATGTGTGTTGATATTGCTCTTTAGTACGTTCTTTAGCAAGTATGACATCAATATTCCCCCGCATGATGGTCAATGGGGTGCGGAGTTCATGAGATGCATTTGCCGTAAAACTTTTAATTTTTTGAATAGACTCATCCAGCCTTTGAAAGAGGCTATTCAGAGTTCCAGCTAATTGTTGAACTTCCTGGGCAGAATCTCTTATATCAATCCGGTGTTTTAAATTTTGAGATTTCATTATCTCCCCGGCAACACTGCTGATATGCTCAATGGGATACAATGCTTTTTGAGTTAATCTCCAGATACCAACTACAAGCACCAGCAATGTAAAGGGAGTGATGATCATAAAAATCTTCAAAATGGCGTTAAAAAAAGACTTAATATTTCTCAAAGACATGGCAGTTGTTAACACTCCGATTTGTTTACCATCCCGGTAAATTGGCATTTCCAGCTCCCGCAACCAGTAACCATTAGCATTTACATCGGAATACACACGTGCATTTTTAGGCATTTTATAGGAATGGGGATGATCAGGGAGAGTTATACCCAACAGCTCCATATTACGAGAACGTATTTTGTTCAGACTCAGAAAAGAGGTTATCTGAAAAAAAATCGCATTCGCTCCAACTTCCTGATGTTCAAATTCTTCCCATTCATGCATATTCACAAACTCAATCCTGTTATTTACCACATGTAAGAATCCATTTATTTCCATTGCCTCATTTCTCAACTCCGTGTCAATATCCTGATACAGTATTTTCTTCAACGAATAATACACACTGAACTCCAATAAAATTAGAACCACCACCAGTAATAGTCCATTCCAGAGAAGAAGTTTTCCTTTAATTGTTTTCATCCCCCTCCTCCCTCATAATGTAGCCGGCTCCTCGAATGGTCAGAATCAGTGGCTTCCCGGAACCGGTATCCAACTTCTTCCGCAAATAGTTGATATACACCTCAACAAAATTTGTGCCAGTATTAAAATCGATATTCCAAACTGCTTTGGCAAGATCCTTCCGGGTAATAATTTTGTTCTTGTTTTTCAAGAAATAGACCAGCATATCGAACTCACGATTGGAGAGTAAAATTTCCTTCCCTCCCCGAAAGACCTTGCGAGAAATAACATCCACTTCCAGATCGTCAATGGTAAGAATTTGCTCAACCGCTCCACCCAACTCTTTACGACGGAGCAAGGCCTTTATTCGTGCTTTTAGTTCTTCGAACGCGAAAGGCTTGGTAAGATAGTCATCCGCACCACTCTCCAATCCTTCCACCTTATCACTAATGGTATCTTTGGCAGTTAACATTAATATCGGGACATGAGGCTTTTCCTGTCGGATTCGACGACAAATTTCGACCCCGGAAATACCGGGGAGTAACCAATCGATGATAAACATATCATAATCCTGGCCAGTCGCCTTCTCCAGACCGGTATCGCCATCATGAGCGACTTCAACCTCATATTCCGATTCACTGAGCCCCTGATGGATAAACGAGGCAACTTTTTTTTCATCTTCTATTAATAAAATTTTCATAAGCGCACTTCTCTACTTTGATTAAACTTCTCTGTGCATGGAATTCACACTTGTTAAAAATTACTGATAAATCTTCATTAGAGCAAGACCTGTACCAGTAGCATGAGCGAAAAACCCAAGGTAAAACTCCAGGCAATTCGTAGCGGAGTTTCTGTATCCAGAGCCTCAGGAATAATTTCCAGTAGGATCAAAAAAATCATGGCTCCGGCCGCAAATCCCATTAACACAGGCATCAATGGTTTGAACAACCATGCCGCATACCCGGCCGGCAAAGCAGCAAGGGGTTGGGGTAAACTGGTTAAAAATGCCGCCCAGAATGCCCGGGTGATGGACGCCCCTCCGGAACGTAATGGAATCCCCACCGCCAGCCCCTCCGGGATATTATGAATGGCGATGGCCAGAGCAATGTAGGTTCCCAGGTTCCCCGCATATACGGCTTCAGAAGCAAAGCCGACTCCTACCGCAACCCCTTCCGGGATGCTATGAATTGACATGGTTAGAAAAATTAAAATTTCTTTTCGTGTTCCCCAACGTTGCCAGTGAGCCTGTGCTAATCTTTGAGGTGAAAGGAAACCATCAGCCCCCCATAAAAAACTGGCTCCCAACAAAATTCCTGTTAACACCGGTAAGACCTCTATCAGGGACAATTCATGATGCATTAAGGTTAACCCGGGAAGAATGAGATTATACACCGAAGCCGCAAACATTAAACCTCCGGTTAGACCATAACCTAATCCGGTATGTTTTTTTGGATCCACTTGTTTGAGCAATAAGGGGAAAACCCCCAGCCCGCAGGCCAAACTGGCAAGAATTCCGGCAATAAAACTTTTACTTAATATTTCGTATAGCATGAAACAGAATCTCCGAAATGCACCTTGAAATTATCACCTTTCTCTTCAATATTCAACTTTCATAAATATTTATTTAGCCTGCTCCTCAGTTTATGAATCAAACGACTCCAGAAAGGCTGAGTCTTTCCCCCTTCTTCTTTCCTAATAAATCTTTTGCCAGACTAAATGAATCCCCAATGTACTCTGATTCCAGAAGGGGAGTGCAACCATCCGGGTGTTTCCTCTCCCCATCTGTGACAACTTTTTCACGATGGAATAGCCAATGCCCCCACCAATAAATTGATGAGGGTGTTCTCTAAAGGAATGGACAGGGATGTTTAGAATCTTTTGAAATCCTTTTAAATAGCAGGACAGATAGGAATCTGAGTTAACTGTGTCTGCAATGGGAATGTTCAGCGTCTGGGGCAGGAGGGATTGTACTGATGATAAGAATAGTAAGAAATAAAGAACGGCTATATAAATAAAATTCAATCTAGACAATGAAATCCCCTGAGCTAATTCTTAAGACCGTTTATGGACCTTCAGAGTTACTATTCAGCAGAAACATCAGAGATACAGGAAAAGAGGATAGAATCGACCAAAGATAACCGCAACTCATGGCATTATTCTCGGGAGTTGAATTGCATTAGATATTTTACATTGGCAGTGTTGGTATGAACCGGATATCATTGCTTTAATCTCTATCCTATGGACTCTGTAGTGAATAATGACCCTTCAGAGAAATAAATGAATTGCTTTCTCGATGATATAAAAGAACAATTTTTTTCTCCAACTTACAGGAAAAAAAGATAAAAAACAATTTCCTGAAGGTAATCAATTTTTATTGAGAAAAAGATCGTGGTTTGAATGAAATCCTGTTATTTCAAATGTACTGACAGGCTAAAAATAGTCCGCCCCCACTAAAAAGTGAGGGCAGACATGGCACCAGGGGAAGATACTTTGTAAATGCACCATTAAAATAAGGGAATGAAGGGGATTACACAAGCCCAGAATGCAACATTAGAGAAATCTAATTTCATCATCTAATAAGTTGATAAATATAGAATTACCTAACTTTCCCCAAACAAGGGGAGACTGACATTTTGCACAAGTGTAATTGGGATGCATCGTTTGGGTGGAAAATATTAGAAAAGGGTTAAAAGGTGTGCCCCAGCGAAAAATGAAGCTGAAATTCACCCTCAGGAATGGGATATGCAAAATCCATTCTGAGTAACCCGACAATGGGGAGTTTGATTCGTAAACCAAAACCTGCTCCACTGTGAAAACGGGTTGTATTCAGAGTGGTGGGAGAGTTCCACGCCGAACCGCTATCATAAAACAGAACCCCAATCAGAGGACTTTTATCTCTCTTCCGGAAGGAGAGGGGAAAACGGAGCTCAGCACTGGTCTGGATAATCTGGGCGGCATAGCCCGGTGGGGTTAACCCCCTATCCTCATATCCCCGTAAAGAATTGGGTCCTCCAAGATAGAACTTATCATAGAACGGGGCACTTTCACCAACCCTCCCCCATTTAAAACGAACAGCACCTATTAAATCTTTATAAACTGGCTGGTATCTTCGAATATCCAGGACAATTCGGGTATAATCAACAAAACTACCCAGTTGTTTAGAGGATTGTTCAAAGGAGATACTCCCCCACCACCCCATGCGGGGAGAGAGGCGACGATCGCGGGTATCGATTGAGACCGCTAACAGATACCGCCGAAGTTCTTTTTTCCCGGCAAATGGTAATAAATAGGACGGCAGGGGAGGCTGATTTTCCCCTTGAGTGAGAAAACTATCGGCTTCTACATTTTGGGAAATCCAGGCAATCGAAAAATATTGCGGAATTCCACTATTACCAGATAAACGAACCATAAATTCATTATCAATAATATTCTGCCTGGTGCGGGTACTATCATTCAAAAAATGAACAAAATCACGATTAAATCCTCGAATCCGAATCTGGAGATCATATTCCGTTCCCCAGAGATATGGACGCACATATTCCAGTTGCAGTCCACTGATGCGGTCACCAATCAGGTATTCCAACCCAAAACGATTTCCACGACCAAAGAGATTGTCAAAACGAATACCAAATGGGCTGAGATACCACCCATCCAACTCATTAAAACCACTCTTGAACTGAAAATAGGGCCAGTAACGTTCCTTCACTTTAACCGTAACAATTGCCCTTCCTTTAAGACTGCCAGGGCGAATATTCATTTCAACATTTTTAAAAAAATTGGTTGCTTCCAATCTGCTTTTGGCTGCCTGAAGTTGTTCCCGGGTAATCTCCTGACCTTCGGTGATATTAAGATAATTCTGAATCACTTCCGTGCGTGTTTTGCTATTTCCTTCAATCTGAACCTTCTCTACCAGTAAGGTACGAGTTTCCTGAGCAATGATTCGCTTTCCAGGAAGGATTATTCCCATCACAACCAGAAGAAAGAAATAACAGATTTTGGAAGAGATGGGCAGCTTATGAAGTTTCATGTATTTCATAATATGAATTTATAGGGTGAATCCGTTTTTATCAAGAAAAACCTTAACCCTTCATTTTAGCATTCTGGAATTGGGTAGATTCCGTAATGCATGTCATTAAAAAATGGGGTGGTGCCACATATTCACACCACCCCGGGAACAGGGATTATTTCTGAGGATTAATAACCGCTAAACGTTACCTCATCACCTTCCTGAGAGACAACTTTAATCTCCCCATCCACAGAATAAACTACGTTATAAGTTTTTCCATTTTCGGTGATGGTCCCTTTACCACTGCCGTCTCCTCCATAGAAGATGTGAATTACCAGTAAAGGAGGATCACCATTTTCATAGGCATCGCGTGATTCATAGACACTGGCCCAGAGTTCACCACTGCCATTATTATATTCAATAGCATTAAAGAGGATATAATAACCTTCTACAGTCGTGTGTTCACCTTCTAGCTCTGTATAATTATCATGGTATGTGAGGATGAAGTGACTCTGACCTTCATCACTGGTTTGAACATCAAATTCTTCTCGCCAGAGGTTATCATCACCTAAATATCGGGCAACTTCTACCCGCGAGGTATCCAGAGAGCCATTTTTGAAAAAGATTTTCTCCGTTAAAATGGCTAGACTGCTGGAATCTACCGGATCCAGGGTGAAATCTGCAGCCTGTTCTATTCGATCCACAAATGGATGATTGGCCAGAGTAATCACCTGAGCCAGTGCGGCATGATTGTCATCTTCTAATAG
>RFIL01000041.1 GCA_003695285.1 Calditrichota bacterium | reverse complement strand
TCTGTTAAAACTGTCCGAATTTAAAATGAATTTTCCATTGCCCCTTTCTGTTACCGGATTCATCAAAATGGTCGAATCCGTATCCGAAGTCAATCCCTATGATACCCAACAGAGGCATAAAGAGCCTTGCCCCAACCCCGACTGAACGTCTGAGGTTGGTAAGATTGGTCTGTGCAAAATTCTCCCAGGAATTCCCTCCTTCCATAAAGATTAACCCAAAGATAGTGGGATTGGGAGCAATGGGAAAACGAAACTCAGCGGTAAAGCGGGCCATGGATAATCCACCCTGGATGGGACCCACACGCCCCTCATCATAGCCACGTAACGTTTCGGAAAATCCTAAACCGGAACCGCCCATGAAAAATCGTTCACTGGGGTTGATGTAAAAATCATCGACCAATCCGGTAATAACCCCCATATGATTCTGTAAAAAGAGAACAAAGCCGAATTTCATTGGGATATACCATTCCATGGTGAAGACGTTCTTGATGAAATCCTCGCTTCCCTGCAAGGGACCACCAGCAAATTTGGTTCGAAGATTGAATACAGTCCCCTGAGTAGGAAACTCCGGTCTATCTCGACTATCCCGTCGAATAATTTGGGTGATACTCACCTGTGTTGAATTGCGATTGGCGAACAGAAAGCGTTGGTCTCTTTGCGTATCTCGGATATTAAAGATTTCATTTTCTGAGATGCGGAAGATCCAGTCTCCTCGAAAATAATTATCCGGCCAACGGAAGCGTCGTCCCACCTGAATGGTACCTCCGCGCTCTTTTCCATCCCAGGGGAGGAAATTACCACGAAAACGGGTATCAAATAATGAAAATCCAAGTAGAGTGGGAGAGCCAAATGCCCAGGGCTCAATGAAACTCAATGACAGATTTCGATAAAAGCGACCAAAATCCCATTGAAAACTTAACCGTTGGCCATCGCCCCCGGAAAACGGGTGCTGTAGAGAAAAATTGTTGAAAGAAAATCCAATACTCCCGATTAAACCATCCCGCTGACTGTAACCAGCACTCATGTTGGCAGTGTCAGTGGAACGTTCTTCCACTTTCACTTCCAGATTGACATGTTTATCATCATCCGGGAGAAGTTTCACGTCCGGCACAACGTTGGAAAAATAATTCAGAATCCAGACATCCCGAACACTGCGTTCCAGTTTACTTCGATTAAAGGTGTCTCCGGGATAAATCTTAAATTCTCGTCGAATGACCTTTTCGTTGGTTTTGGTATTTCCGGTGATGATGATTTCTTTAATTCGAACTACATGCCCTTCGTTAATGCGAATATTTAAATTAACCGTATCTTCACTGGTGGGAATTTCCAGTGGTTGAATAGTGGCAAATAGATACCCCTGGTTATAATAAAGATTTTGGATATTTTCCCGAATACTCTTGTCCAAATTCTCCTGGTTATAGATATCTCCTTTAGTGAAGAGTAATTCCTGGCGAAGTTGTTCGTCTGTGAAGATAGTATTTCCTTCGAAGGTGATGTCGCCAAAATAATACCGCCGCCCTTCGTTGATATACACATCGATAAACAGATCTCGCTTATCTTCACTGTAGTAAATAGAATCTTTGACAATTTCGGCATCACGGAATCCTTTTTTACGGCAATAGGTGAGCAGATTATCAAGGTCTTTTTCGTATTTCTGCCGGTTGAAATCGGCTCCTCTCCACCATTTCTTTTCTTTGATTTCCTTAAATGCCTTCCGCAATTCTTTGGCGCTTAAATATTTGCTCCCCAGCACCCGGATTTTCTTTACCTGAACCTTTTTCCCTTCATTGATGGTAATCCGAGCCTGAACCCGATAGGGAGAAAGCATGACGGTATCAATGTTCACCTGTGCCAGGAGATAACCTTCATCTTTGTATTTCCGAAGCAGAGTTTGACGGGCTTTATATTGTTTAAAGGGGGTATAGACCATTGAACTGTAGAAGCCGATTTCCTTTTCAATATCCTTCTTTTTAAGCTTTTTATTCCCTTCTACCGTCCAGCTCTCCAGGCGGGGATATTCCTGGACTTTGATGATCAGGTTGAGGGAATTGGGGGTTTTTTCTTCCCCAAAGATTTGAATATCTGAGAACAGCCCTAAAGCCCAGAGATTTTTAATTGCTCGTTGAATATGATCCGAAGTGATAAAAGAACCTCTGAAAAGACCACTGTTTAAAATAATGAGAGATGTGTCTGCATTGACATTTCCCTCAACACGGATATCTTCAACCTTCAATCGTGGTGCCTGAGCATATAGCTGAAGACCACCGAGTAATATCGTGACTAATAGAAGTAAACCAATTTTTGCGCGCCAAAATTTTTCCAGCATAAACCCCATTCCTTTTAATATATCCAAACTGTAAAACTTAAAAGATGATTGTTTTTTTTGCAAATTAAAAAGTAAATACATTATTCGCATATTCTGAGGGAAAGTTCCCGGAGGATGGATTTTTCCATGAGTTTTAGGCGAGAGTGGTCAATGACAAAAGAAGTCCTGTTTTTTGGTGGAAATTCCCACTATAAGGTGGGGAGATGAAACACTAAAAGGTAACGGAATATCGCAATCTTACTCGAAAATCATTATCGATGGAACTATTATAGAATGGATTGAATTGGAATTTATCGTATTGGGTTTCCAGTAGCAGGTTAGAAAGGAGTCGAAATTCCAGCATCAGCGAGTGGTTCAACCCCAGCTTTGATTCTTCATAACCGGAAACGAGCAATCCCGAATATGCGACGTAAACGTTCCTGAGCAAGTATTTGCCCATAGTAAATTCAGAACTCTGTAGCAGGAGCAGGGCAGGATCAAGATTCAGGTTGACAATGTTGGGAGTGTTATAATTCAATCGATTAAATAATTTTGCTCGATCCTGAAAGCTCAGGTAGAAAAGGTTCGTTGTAAAGCGAGACCTTAACCGTACATAATCCAGGCGTAACATCCGTTCCAGCTGACGTTCCAGGGGGCGGAAAAGGGGTCGAATGAGATAGTTTTCCGTCATGGTAAGCCCCACCTCTTCTGCCTTATTCTGTAAATTTTGTACACTATAGCCAAGATAAGCCAGCACCTGTTCCTGTGTTTCCCCAACCATCTGATTCTGAGAAACCAGTTTAAAGCGAAAGTCTTCCCAGCGTCCCTTATTTACTTCCTTTTTGGTAACCGGATCAATAACATACAGGACCAGATAAATATCTATCGGGAAGTCACTGGTAGTGTCTCGTACTGTAGTATAGGCTTTTCCATAGACCTCGGGAAAAATTTCAAATCGATTGAATTCGGCGCCAAACCGTTCTACCCGGAATTTCACATCCAGATATTCCACCAACCCCCGGGAAGATTCAACTTTCCCTTCGGTTCGAAAGGAGTCATCAATCAGCCTTCCGGTAAAGTGGAGGCCCGGAGAAGAGTTGTCAATGTTGAGATCCATGAACACTTCACCGACGTATGCCGGAATATTCACGAAGTAGCGATTGTTTTTACCCGGGACAGCCATCACATCCCAGCGCATATTCATCAGAAAGTCGATAACTTGATTTTCCTCAGCATATGAAAATTCACCATCTTCATACATTCCTATAAAAGGGAAGGTCACCCGGCTGTTAAAGAGCGTCACTTTTCCCCGGGCATAAGGAAGATTCGGTGGTCCGGCAAAATAAAATTTTTCATCGGGGTGTAAGCCGGCTGCTGCAAAATAACCGATGTCTCCCTCCTCCATTAATCCGGGAATGGATAAGGGTATCCCGCGGGGGTCGGTTTCCAGTACCAGGATACCCAGATTGATATCCACATCTTCAAAATACCACGGTTGGAGGGGTCTTCCATCTACTTCGACGTGTTCAATATTGTAAATCCTTGCCCAGTGGTTCAGTAAATAGCCTTCAATAGTGTTGATATGAATGAATGTTCCGGATTCATCCAGTTCAGCTTCCATCTGCAGGTTGGTTAACGGGGGCAGAATGCCATCGAACTCCAGATATCCATTCACTACCTGCATTTTTAGTTGCTTTAACACCGGTACGGCTCTGCTTCCGGTAACCCGAGCTTTGATGAATCCATAGGATTGGGGATTTCGGAAATAGGGATTGAGCTTGGGAAGCTCTGCCAGAACATTGCCTTGTATATTCAATGTGATATCAAGAGGGGCTTCCTTATCAACACCAATGATGCCTTTTCCCTCAATTGTATACTCGTCTTTATTGATATACAGAAACTTTCTTATTTTGAAAAGATGATCTTTAAGTGTCCAGAAATCTCCATTAGCTGTTAAAGAATCTTCGAAAGTAATGATGATGTTTTGAAAGGGATTACCTTTCACATTACCTTCTCGAATCTGGATGTCGCCATACATCACCGGGTGCGAACTGTTGCCGTTCAGAACGATGGCATAGGTAAATTTTCCCTGAATCATCTCTTTCCCGGGAAAGAGGGTCTCGGACAGAAAATTACTCTCAATATCCTCCCCCTTGATGGTGAGGTATAAACTATCTTTCAATAAATCCCACTTCATGTCAGCATTTATCACCGGAACCCCGTTCAGTGTTAACCAGAGGTCCTTAAAATTCAGGGAATAATCTTCAAGACTGCCCGCTAATCTGGTATTATAATATCCAATCTTGTTGACAATGAAATCAGAGGCTTTTAAATCAAACTGAATGGATGGATTCTTTACCGTTCCCCTGATCTGCATATCCCCCTGAAGTTCTCCAGAAGTAATGATTTGCGCCCAGCGAGGATTATTAGCCAGATAGTCAGCCACAGAAAAGTTGTATAAATGGATGGTGCCGTTAAAAGGAGAATCGGGGGCGTTACCGACAAACAGTTCGCCCTGGAACAATTTTTTTGAGTTTAGCTGAATATTGACACCGTGCCTGGTATAACCAATCTCAAACGTGCCATCGAGTTTTTGGGGCGCTGTGTTAAGAAGGAAGTTCCCCCGAAACTGTTGGGTGTCAAGAAAAATATCTCGGATATTACCACTAACCGTTACAATAGGTGTGGAGGAAGTTCGGGATAAAATTTTCAACTTGCTGGCCAGCGAGTAATAAGGGCCAGAGAAGTATATATTCACGGGACGACCATGAATCCAGCTGGCTAAAAGAGGGTTGAGCGTTAATGTTTCAACCGGAAAGTTTTTGATATCAAAGACCATTAACCGAGGATTGCTAAATACATCTTCGATTTCACCGGTAAAGAGCATAACCGGTGAAAAATTTTGAGATTGAATGTTAAATTTAAAAAGTTGATTATCCAGGGTAAAGGGGCCTCCTCCATGGGAGATAAGAGTATCTTCGCCTTCTACATAATACCGAAAGTTCCCACCAAATAGCTTGGTGGAAATATCACCCTGGAATCGCGTTCTTAAAAATATGGTGCTGCCGTTCAGTCGGTTTAATAAGGTAAAGTATCCGGGGGGTACAAAAATGTCGGAGATCAGATTTAAGGTCATCTGATTGTTCGAAAAATTCACCTCTCCTTCCCCCTGAGTCCTGAAATTGAAAAAATCAGCTCTGAGATGATTGAAGGTGAGTAACTTTGATGCCACATCATAATGGAGATTGGTTTCTACTGAGTGAAAAGGAACAACGGCATATTGGAGTTGAGGGCAGAATAGGTCAGCATCTATTTGTAATTTACGAAGGGGGCCATAGAAGTGAGCTTTACCTTTTACTTTCCCACTGTCTGCATATTCAAAGATGTCATGTGACTTTTCCAGAAAAGTGACAGAATAATCTTCAGCTTCCAGATACCAGTCAGCGATTGGGGAGGGGAAAAGCCGTATGGAACCATAAAAAGTTCCCTGCCCATCTTCAATCTGACAGGGAAAGGGGTCAATTATCAGAGTATCCTGGAGAAAGCGCATTCGAATGTGCTCAGCGCTGGCTTTTTGATTAAAGAAACTTGCCCGGAAGTCCCGAGCTTCCACAGTTCCGCTTAAGTTAAAGTGGTTGAATGTGCTATCCTGATTGGTCAAATGGATTATTCCATCGAGATAGGCATTTTCCAGTTGAATATGATCTAATTTCCAGAAAGGCCAGTCAGTAGTCAGTTTGCAGTCATCAAAAATCAATGAGATATTCATTTGATCAGTATAGGAATCCAGATATCCCCGAATTTGTACAACAGATTCTCCGGTGTTCCCCAGAGTGCCTTGTAAATCGAGAGTTATCAGATTTCGGGAGGGGAGATACCTCATGTCCCCCGTCAATCCTTCAAAGAGCACAATTTCCCATTCATTGCGGGAGGGTGTCGAAGCATCTATCTCATCAGACTGGGTGTCATCTTTCCAGCTGGAGTCATCGACTCGATAAATGACCCCATCTTCAATTCTGATTTGGTTGATATTGTGAACTCTTTGAAGATTGCTTATTACTTTTTTCAAGATGAGTTCAGGGGTAATCCTTATCGTGTCTTTCTCAGAAGGTTCTGAAACATAATGAATCACCCGGGGTTGGTACAGAGTGATTGAACTGATAGCCTTCTGAAAATTAAAATTTTCTGTGATGAATTTAAAAGGATTAAAGCCTATACGAAGCTCTTCTAATTCAATATTGTTGGTAGCTTTTCGGTCGGTAAGACTGATACCGGAGAGGGTGACAGTTTGAAAACCAATAGAAAAGTCCTGAATGAGAACAGAACTTTCAGTATATTCTCTTAATTTTTCTATAGCATAGCTTTCGATTTCATTTTTCAGAGGAGAATATTTCCACAGGATATGCCCCACCAAAAGCAATGCTATAGCATACGTTAATACATAAAAGTACCAGCTATGCTTTCGATCCATACTGGTTAATTTTCCTTACACCTTAACAGTTCACTGCCCCATAAATTGTACTGAAAGATATTGCTGAATTTGTTCCCTAAAAAAATCCAAATTCAAAGTTCAGCAATCCAATAAACAGCGTTTAACAAAAATTCTTGCCTTCTAAATCTACTAATGTTTTCAAATATTTACAACTTAATTACATCGTCGCACCATGTTGCTTTTTTTGAAAAAATATCACAGTCTGTTAGAGATATAACTAAATGTTTGGAGAAAGTTGATAAATTCCATTTTTTTCTCGAACCATACACCTGGTTTTTAGATGCTTAGGGATTACTGACTCTAATTTAGATGGGGGAAAGATATTATTTCTTTGGTGGAACGTATACAGACAATTAAATTATTTTTTTAATCCATGGTTTGAGTAGTTGATAGATTCGTGAAGGAGTTTGATGCAGAAGTATCGAATTGCGATTGTGGGTGTCACCGGTCTGGTTGGTCAAAAGATGTTGGAGGTTTTGCTTGAGCGGCAGATTCCGATATCAGATGTACTGCCCATTGCCTCCAGGGAGTCTGCCGGGAAGACCGTTTCGTTTGGGGATGAGAAACTCAAAGTGTTCCCTTTAAAAGAGAACATTTTTGAGGGGGTTGATTTTGCACTGTTTTCCGCCGGGGCCCAAATATCACGTGAATATGCACCCGTTGCGGTTCGTCAGGGAGCTGTCGTCATAGATAATTCCAGTGCCTGGAGAATGGAACCCCATGTTCCGCTGGTTGTGCCGGAGGTTAACGGGCATGCCCTGAAAACGCATCAAGGGATAATTGCCAACCCCAATTGTTCTACCATCCAGCTGGTCATGGTTTTATCCCCCCTTCACAAGCGGTTTGGTGTCAAACGGGTTGTGGTTTCAACCTATCAAGCAGTCAGTGGAAGTGGTAAAGCAGCCATCAAGCAACTGAAAGATGAACTTCATCAGAAAAACCCGGTGGAGAAAGTTTATCCACATCCGATTGCCTATAATTGTTTACCCCATATTGATTCGTTTGAGCCGGATGGTTATAGCAGGGAAGAACATAAGATGATGCAGGAGACCTCCAAAATCATGGAAGATGAATCTCTGGCTGTTACAGCTACCTGTGTACGGGTACCGGTTTTAAATGGGCATAGCGAATCAGTCAATATTGAATTTCGTTCTCCGATCACAGTTGAAGGGGTGCGGAAGGTGTTGGAAGAAGTACCTGGTGTGGTTGTTCTGGACCAGCCAGAAGAAAATATTTACCCCTTACCCATTCTTTGTGATGGCAAAGATGAGGTTTTCGTGGGACGTATCCGACGAGACCCAACAGTAGAAAATGCTATAAATCTCTGGATTGTGAGCGATAACCTTCGAAAAGGTGCGGCTACTAATGCAGTACAAATTTTACAACATTTAATAAACATGGGGGGATGATTGACAAACTCAACGATGAGTACGAATCCATTTGGTATAGAATTTCCGAAAAAATTGATGCCGGGAGCAGAGCCCATTTTTAAGGAGGGAGGGGATACGGCACTATTGTTTCTCCATGGCTTTACCGGTTCCCCATACGAAGGAAGAGAACTGGCAGAATATTTTTCGCAGAAGGGATTCACAGTTTGGGTGCCATTACTTCCCGGCCACGGGACAGAGCCCTCGGATCTGGAAGGAATTACCTATCAAGAGTGGATAAAGGCCGCGGAGGAGAATTATACCCTGCTCACTGAACGCTATTCCCGGGTGGTGGTGTGTGGTCAATCCATGGGTGGAGCATTGGCTTTACACTTAGCTGCTACCCATCCGGTGGATGTGTTAATTACTCTGGCAGCTGTGGTTTTTCTGAAAGACTGGAGACTTCATTTATTACCTCTGGCGCGAAAAATCATCCGCTATCAATTTAAATCCAAAGGGCCTGACATCCGCTGTAAAGAAGCTAAATCGCGAAGTGCTTCCTATCATAAATACCCGCTCAAAAGTCTCGATGAGTTTTTAAAGCTCATTCATCATGTCAAATCCGAATTGCCTCGAATCGAAGCCCCAGCGTTGTTGATTCATTCCCGAAGGGACCACACCATTACTTATGAAAATTTAAGCTATATCGCAAACCATATTTCTTCCCCGATCAAGAAAACGCTTTCGCTGGAAAATTCCTATCATGTCATCAGTGTTGATAATGATAAACACTTAATTTTTAATGCGATGGAAGAATTTATCAACGAAATCTTTGAGAAAAGAACATAAGAGAATAATGGTTTAAGCTGGAAGAGTCATAAATTTTTATTCCGGAAAAATAGTAAATGGAGATCGATTTAAGTTTAAGATAAAGTGCGGTAGTAAACTCAATAAGTCCAAACCTTTAAAAAATAATATGGTTACATTTTTGTTTTTCAGAAAGCGATTGACATTTTACAGTTATTTTATTAAACTTTTCCGTTTTTAAACTATTCAGAGTAGTATATTAGAACTGTTTTATCACACTAACACTTTGGAGGAGTCTATGGCGGCGAAAGCGAAGGGGTCAATTGTTTTAAAGCTACTGATCGTGGTTCTTGCCGCGATGTTATGGGCGACGATCACCATTCCGAATAAAATTTGGACGGAAGAAAAACGAATGACCACTATCGGCCGAAAAAATCTTGAAACGGTATACGAAGCGGAACGTTTTTATTATACCAGAACCAATTCCTATTTACCGGCAGATTCACTGGAAAAACTTGCGGCATTTATCCAGAACGATAGCACCATTCAGGTGAAACAAAAAATTAATGAATTAACCAATGCTCTTTATAATAGCATTCATAGTGTGCTGGAACTTCCGGTCTTCAGTGCGCTGGTCCCCATTTCACAAGCGGTAGATGAAATTAACGGTGATCTCCAATTTAATACCCGCTATTTTAATCGCTATGATCATCTGGTTGTCCAGAAAGATGATATTTTAAGGGATTTAGAAAAGTTCAACACCAGTGTTTCCTTTCCGAATTTTGCCCGGGCAACACTTTATGTGGATTCTCTATATGGGCTACAGGAACGTATCAATGAGGAGGATTTACAGACCACAGCACTGTTAGCACTTCGCTATGTTGATTCTCTGGAATATCTCTTGCCCAATGTGGAAATGACGGCTGTTGATGATTTCTGGGGCAGCGAATACACTAAAATTTTTAATTTTGTGAAGGATATTAAGAAAACCGATCTGGTTAAAGTGACCAGTGTGGCAGATCGATTGAAAAAATTTATCGATCGTATCAATACAGCCATGAAAGAATTTCAACAAATTGATATTCAGCAAAATATCAATCTTTTGGATACCCAGAAACAGGCGTTGAGTGGAATCTATAATGATTTTATCACCCACGATAATTTTTTGATCACCCAACAACCAGGGATCTTGAGACTGGATGAAGTGGATTCCATGCTCATTGGTTTTAACCAACGGAATTTTACCTGCCCGGACACCTTTGATGGCACAGAGCGGTATATCATTAGCTATAAACCGAATAGTACCAATCTGGTGGTGGAATGTCCGAATTTGTTAAATACTTTTCATGAGCGTTTAATGGAAGCAACGACTCCGCTGCAACAGGTGAGTTGGTTCCCATACCTGGATAAAGTTCGGGCTCACCTGGATAGCACGATTAACTATATGAATTTTGTTAAAGAGCGCTATCGGTTAATCCGCCTGGATAAGAGTGGGGAAGTTGTGTTAAATTTGAAAGAAATTGTGGCGGAGATGCAATCGCTTGACAATGTGCTCTTCTATCGTTATTCTCAAAGGGTGAGAACCTTTATCGATACCGTTCAGACTGAGAAAAAGCTGTCGGTGTTAAAACCAATGGTTGAAGATCTGCTCAATCCACTGGATACTCTTGCCACCCGGGTGGAAACCCGACAGGTAGGAGATCTGGAAAAACGATTACAGTTCTTCGGTCAGAAAATTCAGGCGTTGGATTCATTAATCGATGTGCGGATCAAAAAAGATGTCCCGGCGATATATCCGGAGTATGAGAAGGTTTTTGGTATCGTGGAGGAGTTAAAATCCACATTTAACCCTCAGGATGCCGTTAATTTACGCAATGCCAGATCCAGCATCGAAGAATCTCTGCTGGAAGCTTTGAATGGATACCATGAACGAGTTTATGGTGTGTTCACAAAGAAACACATCAATCATGGATATATCAGTAATGGAACCAAGAGTTGGGAGTCGGAAGACTAAACGAGTATTATGAGTGAAACAATTAACAGTATTGCTTTTCAAGACAACTATATCAGTTGGGTCCAGGCGGAAGTGACGGGTGGGCAAAGTGTTTCTATCAAAAGGGTAGCTGAAGGACCGCTACCCTTTATCCTTAATTATGATAATCTTCAGAAAACCACGACAGCCCTCCAGATTGCAAACCAATTAAAAGGGATGGCTGAGAAAGCAGAATTCAGTAGCGAGAACGTTCGATTCTTGCTTTCCGCCCGGATGGGGTTTGTTAAGAAAGTGCTGGTGGATCAGTTTATCCCCGAGAACCAATATCTTTCCCTGATAAAGGCCGAGTTAAATTATATTTTAACTTCACCGGTAGAGGAATTTATAGTGTATCAACCGGATTATGAGCGCGAATTATCGGGGATGAAAGAACTTCTGGCCGTGGCCATCCGTAAGCAAATTTATGAATTTACTCGACAAATTGCGCGGGAGGCCGGTTTTCAGCTATCACAGATGAATCTGAACTGTTTTGCCATTGATGAAATCTTTCGAAAATTTTTTCCCAATGTGATCGGTCAAACTCTTCTGGTCAATTTCACGGAACGTGGATTGGAATTTATTCTCTCTGATGAAAAGAATTTTTTAAACTTTACATTTAAACCTTATACCCGTTCGATGTTGCCAATTGATCAATTGAATACTGCGGATGTTTTTTCAGTGTTTGAAAAGGCCCTCCAGGATTTTCAAAAAATGGCTGAAGAAGATAGTTCTGCTTATTCCATTACTCAGGTGTTTCTGTTTGGTTATTATTTTAAGAGTGATTGGTTGGGAACTCTAAGAGATAAATGTCAGTTACCTTTAAGGGTGTTTAATCCCCTGGAATCTACGGAATGGCAGGTGCTTTCAGAGGATGAAAATTTAGATGTGACCAATGCCTATCGTTTTGTAGAGCCTCTTTCCAATATTTTTTAATTGCTCAACATTTTTGAGGACAGATCATGGTTAAAATCAATCTGTTAAATACTCCTGAAGAAGAGGATTCTTCCTCTCAGGAAAAACGGATGGAAACTCCATCGGAGGAAAGCAGCAAGACTGAGATGGATTTTTCATTTATCCAGCCGGAAGAAGAACCTCCAGAGAACAGAACCACCATCCCGGCTCCGGAACCCGTCAGTGAACCAGAAACTGAGGAAGGGGTGCTGTTCGACTCCACCCCAACGGTAGAAAGTGGGGAGGAGGAAAGTTTTTCTTATGAATCACCGAAAAAGAAACGGCTCTTTATTATTCTGGGGATTATTGGTGTTCTCCTGTTAGCGGCATTGTTCGTGTTATTATGGTTAGGACCGGAACGGGAACCTACGGCAACCAAAACACCTGAGCAACCTCCCGCAGAACCTCAAACAACAGTTCCTTCAACGGTGCCGACAGCCTCTACCCCGGTTTTACCGGCCCCATTAAAAAATGCATATCTCCGGAATAAAAGTGAGAACACATTTAACCTGAATTATGCTACGAATTTTGTGAATAGCAGTACTCGGGATATGGGGGTGTCGTTGGTGGTGATGACCCCCGGTGCCCTTTACATTAGTATTCTGGCCGATTCCCGAGATGAGATAGCTCGTTTCCGTCGCACGGTCAAAGACCGTTTCCCGGATATTCAGATGTCAGTTGAAAGTATCACAGAGAAGATTATAGAAGATCAGAAAAAGCTTCAGGCGGATTTTTATGTTCCACTCCCCAATTCACCCGCCTCGGGTGGTGGTGATTTTAAAGAGGCATTGGAAGAACGGGATGTAATACCCGCTATTCGTAGGTTAGCTTCTACCAACGGGGTTCGAATCATCCGGTTCCTGAAAGGTGCCCATTTCCGCAAAGCGACCACCTCTACCACCGCTTATTATCTGAGGATTTCCGGTAATAAGAATGCTCTGTTTAGTTTTTTCAGTCAGATAGCCAGGGATTTTCCTGCAGTAAAATTTAACAAAATCTCCGTTTATCCCCAGAATTCACAGATTATTTCCGGAGGGACCTTAGAAGCACGAGTTGATTTGACATTGATTACCCCTAATGAATAACATTTGTGCTTATGCGTATTATTGCTGGTAAGTATAAAGGACGCCACTTAATTGCTGCAAAGGATCAATCCATCCGTCCCACCACGGATCGAATTAAAGAATATATTTTCCAATTATTAAATGATTTTGTTGTAGATGCCCTTGTCTTAGACCTTTTCTCCGGCTCCGGTAGTTTAGGGCTGGAAGCACTTAGCAGAGGAGCCAAAGAAGTTACGTTTGTCGATAATTCTTCTAATTCACTAAGAGTTTTACGGAAAAATATCGCCCGGGTAAAAGTTACTGAACCTGTCACCATCGTCAAAAAAGATGTTCTGACGTTTCTGAAAGGAAACAAACAACCTTTCGATTTAATCTTCATTGATCCACCCTTCAAATGGAACCGTTATGAAGAGCTTCTGCCGTTGCTTTTTAAAGAAACGAATTTAACGGAATATGGATTAGTGGTTCTGGAAAGCGAAAAATCACATCACCTGCCTGAGGAAGGAGAAGCCTTCGAAGTGTTGCGACAAAAACGGTTCGATCGCAGTATCATTACATTCTTTACCAGAAAGGGGGTTGTATGAAAATCGCAATTTACCCGGGTACCTTTGATCCCATCACCAACGGACACATCGACATCATTGAACGAGCATCCCATTTATTTGACAAAATCATTGTTACCGTGGCCAGAAACCCTTCTAAAAAGCCCTTGCTTACCGTTCAGGAACGAGTATTCCTGATTCAGCAGGTGGTGGATGACATGGAAACAGAGGCAGTAATCCTGGTAGAACCTTTTGAGGGATTGATTGTGGACTTTGCCCGGGAAAAGAAAGCGAATGCCATCATCCGCGGACTGAGAGCGGTGTCCGATTTTGAATATGAACTTCAGATGGCCCTGGTTAACCGACGTCTGGCTCCGGAGGTATCCACGGTCTTTCTCATGCCACATGAAAAATATACTTACCTCAATTCGACCATTGTTAAAGAGGTGGCATCCTTTGGTGGCGATATTTCAAATTTTGTCCCACCGGTTGTTCGTCTAAAACTGGAAGCTAAATTTCCCCATCTGAAAGAATAAACCCATCACGAAAGACTCCCTATATCGCAATTAAAAAATCCTACAGATTTAGAAAACGCTTTCATTGGGTGGAGATATTATTTTTTGTAACGGAAGGAAGATTGGGGAATCTTATTAATGATTCCTAATTTTGGATAGCTAAAGGTACCAGGTCGAGCATACGAAGTAGAATAAAGCATTTCGACTAATGCTGAAAAAAACTTAACCTGTTGCGTTTAGCGAAAAAAATCATAAATTTTTTAGTCTCTGGTGTTATGGTAAAAATTTCAGTCGATATTTATCATGGTAGTTCATTTTAAAGTTGTCATCAACTTCTAAAAAATAGGCTAATTCAGTTTCCAATGGACGTTAAAAAAGCATAAGCAGTTGGAAGTGTCCTCTGGAATTGAATTTTGGGGGTTAAATTATGGAGGTAGTAAACTATGCCGACGTATGAATATCGTTGTAAGGATTGTGGACATCTGTTTGAGGAATTTCAGAGTATAAAAGATCTTCCCATTGAAGAGTGTCCCGTTTGCCACGGGAAGGCAGAAAGATTAATTAGTGGTGGAAGTGGATTGATTTTTAAAGGTTCCGGATTTTATATCACTGATTACCAGCGAAAATCCAATGGGACCACAAATAACCAATCTTCTTCACGCGAGTCTTCTAAAACGGATAAGAAGAATGATAGCGGATCGAACGCTTCCAACAAATAAATAACTGCTAACCGGAATTATGTATTGAGAGGAGACTCCTATGTTTAAACACATTCAAGTTCCAGATTGGGGAAAACCGATCACATTCGAGAATGGTGAGTATCAGGTTCCTGATCAACCGATTATACCGTTTATTGAAGGAGATGGGATAGGACCGGATATCTGGCGCGCTTCTCAAAAAGTATTTGATGCCGCTGTTGAGAAAGCATATGGTGGAAAGCGCAAAATTGCCTGGATGGAAGTGTATGCCGGGGAAAAAGCTCATGCCATCTATAACCAGTGGCTACCCGACGAAACGATTGAAGCGATACGTCAACATTATATTGCCATCAAGGGGCCTTTAACCACTCCGGTTGGGGGAGGTTTCCGAAGTTTAAATGTTGCCATCCGACAGATTTTGAATCTTTATGCCTGTATCCGCCCGGTCAAATATTACAAAGGTGTTCCCAGCCCGGTAAAACATCCCGAAAAAATGAATGTGGTCGTTTTCCGGGAAAATACCGAGGATGTCTATGCGGGTATTGAGTATAAAAAGGGTACCCCGGAAGCTCAAAAATTGATTGAATTTTTGCAAAAGGAACTGGGTGCTAATCTGCGGGTTGATTCCGGAATCGGTATCAAACCGATTAGTGAGACGGGAACCAAACAACTGGTTCGCAAAGCCATTCAGTATGCGCTGGCTCAGAATCGGGAAAGCATTACCCTGATGCATAAAGGTAATATCATGAAATTTACCGAAGGCGCCTTTAAAGATTGGGGTTATGAGGTGGCCAAAGAAGAATTTGGTGATTATTTTATTACGGAAGAAGATCTCTGGGCTAAATACAATGGAGAAGTCCCTTCTGGGAAAAAGGTCATAAAAGATCGAATTGCAGATAATATGCTGCAGCAAATTTTAACCCGCACCGATGAGTATGACATCATTGCCACCCCTAACTTGAACGGTGATTACATTAGTGATGCCTGTGCGGCACAGGTTGGTGGGTTGGGGATGGCACCCGGCGCCAATATTGGTGATGAAATTGGGGTTTTTGAAGCGACCCATGGAACTGCTCCTAAATACGCCGGAATGGATAAGGTTAACCCCAGTTCACTCATCCTGTCGGGAGTGTTAATGTTCCAGTATATGCAATGGAAGGAAGTGGGTGATATTATAGAAAACGCTCTGGAAAAGGCGGTTCAACAAAAACGAGTTACCTACGACCTTGCTCGCCAGATGGAAGGTGATGTGAAACCACTCAAAACGTCAGAGTTTGCTCAGGCTATTATTGATAATTTTTAATCTTTATCTTGAAGCCGGGAAGACCATTGTTTTCCCGGCTTTTTTACTGAAATGTTATTCATCCGATGGTGGATGGTCTTACCATGTTATTTTTAACGTATTGATACTTATATTTTTTGAGTTGAGGTTAGGGAAGAGGAGAACACATTTCTTACCGGTTCCTCACATGGACTTTGCAACCTCTCCGAAACATTGTCAATGATATACATAACAGGATAATTTTAGTCTATGCGTTCACATTTGGCAGATAAAAAAAATCTTCGCTCCATCCCTCCTTACAGTATGTTAGCACTGGTGTACGATAAAATGATGGAGCATGTGAATTATCGCAAATGGGCGAAATATATTGCTTTAATATGCAAAGAAGAAAAGGTATGGAAGCAGGGTAAACTGCTGGATATAGGATGTGGAACCGGACGATTTATTAAAGAAATCGGGCGTCTCGGACAGGTTGCTGATGGATGTGATCCTTCTTCGGATATGTTAAAATCAGCGCTTAAAAAGGTACCGGAAAGAACATTCTATCAATGCGGTTTGCCGGATTTGGTTGAAATTCCGCCGCAATCCTATCTGATCATGACCTGTCTCTACGATACCTTTAATTATCTGATGGAGGAAGAGGCTGTCGTAAATGGGCTAAACATGGTACACCAAAAGCTTCTCCCTGGTGGGCTCTTTATTTTTGATCTGGTCAGCGAGTTGCACTGCCGGCAGTATTTTCAGGGTTACTACGACAGCGAAGTGCTGAACAACGACTATGCTTATTCACGGGAGAGCTTTTACCATGAAGAAGATAAAATACAGTATAACTGGATTCGCATTTATACTCCGGAAGGTATTTTTGAAGAAGAACATAAACAACGGATATATGACTTTTCCTATATTCATTCTCTGATAACGGAAAAAACACCATTTACTTTACTCCATGTGTATGATGAATTCTCTCTTGAGCCCCTATCTCCATTGAGTGGGAGAGCCCACTTTATTCTGAAAAAAGAGGGCAAAGAAAGCAATTGAGGTTAAATAAAATTCCTTTAGACCCGAAACAATATTAAGGTTTTCGGTGAAATAAGGCGTATTAATTGGTCAAGTTTGATTGCAGTAAAAGCGGTTGCCGATGATTGAACTATTTAATGTGAGTGTTACACTGGGAAAACGTCCCATTCTGGATCATATTAGTTTGAAAATTCAGAAAGGGGAGTTTGTTTATTTAATAGGCAAGACCGGAGCCGGTAAGACCACCCTTTTAAAATTGATATACATGGATCTTTTCCCCACCCGGGGGAATGTCATTGTGGATAAATATAGTTCTTCTTCCATCTCCCCTCGCCATATACCTTATTTAAGACGTAAGGTGGGGGTCATTTTTCAGGATTTCAAGTTATTGACCGATCGGAATGTTTTTGACAACGTTGCCTTTGCCCTACAAGTGATCGGGGTTCCGGGGAAAAAGATCAAGCCCCGGGTATTGGCGGTGTTAAATCGGGTAGGGTTAACCCATAAACGCTATGTGATGCCCGATAAACTCTCCGGTGGCGAACAACAACGGGTCGCAATTGCCAGAGCACTGGTAAACGAACCATTTGTATTACTTGCCGATGAACCCACTGGTAACCTCGATCCCCATGTATCGAAAGAAATATTGAGTTTATTGGAAAGTATCAATCGTAGTGGTACTGCTGTGGTGATGGCTACTCATAATTATGATTTGATTCGGCAATATCCCCATCGCACGATTGTGTTGGACAATGGCAGACTCTATAAAGAAATTCCGGCATCCCAGATTCAGGGGAAGAAAAAATGAAGCTGTTTTTCTTGCTTAAAGAGGGTTTAGCGGGGTTTCAAAGAGCACGACTTTCGGCTACGATAACGATTGTTACGGTGACGTTATCGCTTACCTTAATTGGAATGTTTGGGTTGATCGTTCAAAATCTCTCCCATTCATTCCAGCAATTGTATAATAAAATCCAACTGGAAGTGTTTATCGATCCCTCCTTATCATCGAGTCAGGTCGATTCTTTAGCCCGATACTTAAATTCACTGGATGGGGTTGGCTACGTAAATTATATCACGCCTCAGCATGCATTGAAGGAATTTGAGAGCGACTTCGGTGATATTCTCTCAGTGTTGGACGCGAATCCTTTTCCCCCCTCTTTCCGCGTGGTATTGAAGGGTGGATATCGTAAGATGAATGAAATCGAATCCATCGTGCGGAAAATTGAAGCCCTGGAAGAAGTGGATGAGGTTAATTATCAGAGGAATATCATTCGCTTAATGAATAAATATTTTTTACTGGGTGTTATCATCACCTCCGCAGTGGGGGCAACCATCTTTTTTATTTCAACCATGCTCATTTTTAATACCATTCGTTTAACCATACATTCCCGTCGAAATTTGATATCCATTATGCGGTTGGTGGGAGCCACCCGCCTGTTCATAAAAGGACCTTTTGTTGTGGAGGGGATACTTCAGGGGTTACTGGGTAGTCTTTTCGCCTGTGGGTTGTTGTGGCTGGGAGTGGATATCATCCGAACAGCATTGTTCCCCACCTTGCATATACCCCTGTATTATTATGGGTTTTTGATTCTAACAGGAACGATGCTGGGATTAATTGGCAGCTACATTTCGATTGGTAAGTACCTGAAATACTGAAGGCGGGTTATTCCCGGGGCTGGAACTCCGGCTATAGGTGGGAGGTTTATATAACCATGAGAAAATTTTTAATCACACTCCTGTGCTTCTGCCAATGGCTTTTCGGACAATCGCCTGGTAGTGATACCCTTTCTTATCATCCCCTGGGTGAATGGCGTGATGTGACCAGTCTATATGGATGGAGAGCAGACCCGTTTTATCCCAGGGACAATCAATTTCATCAAGGGATTGATTTACAGGCGAAGGAAGGCGACCCGGTTTATGCCTGGCGAGCCGGAACGGTGGTAAAAGCCGGGTATCAATCCGGCTACGGAAGATCCATTGTCCTACAACATGCCGGGAATTATAAATCCCGTTATCATCATTTGTCTCAAATTCTGGTAAAGCAGGGACAGCATGTTCAGGCAGGAGAACTGATTGGGAAAGCCGGTGCGACCGGGGATGCCACCGGGGTTCATCTACACTTTTCCATATTAAAAAACGGGAAGCAAGTGGATCCCCTTCCCTATTTACAAAAAGCCCAACGACGTCCCCCCAATTTGGACCTCTCCACCAGGACATCAGTTGGGAGTAGCAAAAAAATTGAACCGAAAAGAGAAGAAAAACCGCAAAGAAAACCACAGTTCATCCCTAAAAAAACTTCTCGTTCCAGAAGAGGCCCGGAAGCCGCTCTCTTCTCTGTTATCCCCGGTTTAGGGCATTATTATCTCAAACAAAAACTCTGGTTTGTATCTCCCATCTCAATGGGGATATGCTATGCTTTTGTTTTGAAATACCGGGGGAGAAAGGAAGAAGCCCTGCAGAATTATGAATTATCCCGGGATGCAGAAAGCCAGAACCGTTACTGGCGAAGCTACCAGG
Source organism: Calditrichota bacterium (assembly GCA_003695285.1). Lineage (GTDB taxonomy): Bacteria > Calditrichota > Calditrichia > RBG-13-44-9 > J075 > J075. The sequence continues at coordinate 10,851 of RFIL01000041.1, read as the reverse complement.
ATAATCGTTCCCTGGAGAAAAGCTTTCAAACTGCTATCTGGGTTATCTGGGGGACGGATATTGTTACCGCTTTTATTCAAGGGATGCAAAAGAAAGGTAAGAAATCAAGAGCGGAGATGATCATCCCCCGCAGTGGGTTGGCCGTAGACTGGAAGGCAGATGCCCATTCTGTCAAAGCCTCTTTAACCCTGCGATGGTAAGAATGGAATTTCGATCATTTCTTCATTCGATTGAATGTTCAGCATCAGCGGCGGTTCGCAACGCTGTCCGCTGCATGCTGTTGTTAGACGCAGTCTCGTCATGACCGGGCCCCGGCTGCCATGTGATACCCAACCCATAGCCCTACGAATTGAAGATGCGCTGCCAATGTGGCCCGCCATCCTTTTAAAGCCGGTCGAAACCTTTGTGGAGCGAGGTCAAGGCCATACTTATTGGCGAGCATCCGGTTTCCTATGCCGTACCTAATACATCTGCGGAGGAAGGTTCGTATACCTCCGCTGAAGTCGTGGAATACGACCGAGTTCAGCGCGAAGCAGAGGTCGCCAATCTTGCGCATTCGCAGTGCAAAATCGATATCCTCCCCACCGGCAATTGCGAAATGTGGATCGAACCCGCGCACGCGGACAAACGCCTCGCGCAGAACGAGCGCATTTGCGGTTACGAGGTACAGCGGGCGCAAGTCAGCGCATGGAGGTGGTATTAAGAGCTCCTGCGCTTCGCAGTAGCGCGAAAGAAAGTCGTTGTGGAGAGCGCGAACCCCACCCGCATATGCAATCGCGCCGTTCATGGCGCTTTTGTAGCCCATGACCCAGCCCGAACATGGAACGCAGTCGCTATCGGTAAATAAGAGCCACCGTCCCCGCGCCAAGGCAGCGCCTGCGTTCCGAGCGACACCAGGACCGGTGCCTCGCATGCGGACAATTCTGATGCATAGCCCATCCGAAGATGACCGTAGTGCCTCCATCGGCACTTGCGGTCGAGATCCGTCGTCGACGACAATGACTTCACCTGGTTGAGAGTCGTGGTCGAGGTTCGCGATCGCCTCGAGCAAACGAATCAATCCACTCGTGTTGTTGCGGACGGGAACGACGACCGACACCTCGGACGCTTTGAGGTCCATCGGCCCAGTCAACTGAGGCTCCGTCTGATGAAGTCTGAGTCCTGCGAGACCAAGTGTCATACCATATGTCCTATGCGGCTACCATTTTTTATTCCCAACACCTATAATGCCATAATATCGTCCAGGTGCTCTACCATCAATCGTTCCCACTCCATTTTTAACCATGGTGTATATTTTTCCGGGTGTTTGGCGAGTTCCTGAGTCAACTCATTAATGCCAATGTATTTCCAATCGGCAATCTCAGTGGGATTGACTGAAATGGGATCATTGCTTTTACCGATCAAGACAGCACAAACCTCCCTCTCTGAACCGACGTTTTTATATCTGGCATGGTATTGAAAAGTGAACAGGTGTTTGAGTGGGGTGCTAATACCAAGCTCTTCCGCCAGGCGGCGTTGGGTGGCATTTTCCAGATCTTCTCCTTTCCGGGGATGGCTACAACAACTGTTAGACCAGTACAGAGGCCAGAGATGTTTTTGTTCACTCCGCTGTTGGAGTAATAACTCTTTGCGGTCATTGAAGATAAAAATAGAGAAAGCGCGGTGGAGAAGCCCCTCCCCACGATGACACGCCAGTTTGTTCTCATAACCAATTATATTATCATTCTCATCCACAAGAATCAGCATCTCATCATCAAAAGAAACTTGCTGGTCATTATTACTCATAAGCTCTCTCCTAACTTTACCAGACGTTTACTCAACCGCTCTATGCTTCAGTGTGATTATTTATTTCTTTCTTAGCGCAACTCAGTGATGATGGCTTTATAACCAGCTTTTCGCATCGCCTCAGCCACCTGTTCTGCCTTATCGGGACAGAGGGCTATCATGGCACCTCCACCTCCACCTCCGGTTAATTTGGCACCCAGCGCTCCCGAATTCCGGGCAATCTGGATGAGTTCTTCCAGTTCCCAGCTGGATACCTGCAGAGCATTTAGCAATCCCTGATTAATATTCATCAATTCTCCCAGTTTTTCAAGGTCATAATTTTGAATGGCTTTGACAGCCTGCAGGGCGAGTTCGTCAATTTCCTTGAAAATCTTATCATAAAGCGCCTGATTTTTTTCCCATGCTTTCCGGACGTGCGCCACCATTTTAGCAGTGAGACTTTCAACCCCGGAAAGACCAATCACGATGGGGATGGGATGGGGAACATCAATCGGTTTCATTAATGGGGGTTCACCCTTTCGGAAGAGGATGAATTTCCCATAAGTGGCCATGGTATTATCAATCCCGGAGGGAGTTCCATGGACAATCTTTTCAGATTCAAATGCCAGTTTGTTAACATCATCATCAGATAAATTCAGTTGATAGTGCTGAGAGAGGGCACGAATAATCGCAACCGCCAGAGCAGCTGAACCTCCAAGCCCCATTGCTCTGGGAACATTAGGATAAACCTCAATCCGCATGTTTTTGTCTTTTAATCCCAGGGTATTGATGATCAGGTCAAGAGATTGATAGATGGAGTGTTTATGCTCGGTATCCATGTGCAGTCGTTCTTCCACCCCCCAGCGTGGAATTACCAGATGAATACCATCATTTTCATCCTCCACTTTAGCCTGAATGGCGATGGGAATAGGAGCGGCAATCACATGGCTTCCATAAACAGCAGCATGTTCACCGAAGAGAATCACCTTCCCACTGCCGGAGGCTAACTTTTCCGCTTCCTTGATTTCTTCTACCTTTTGGGGCTCTTCTTCACGAGTTCGAATTTGTTTCACAATCTCCTCCGCCTTCCATACTTTGATTTCACCACTTTTGATTAATTGGTCCACTACTTCATCAAAAATATCCGGAGAAGCCCCGGCAGCCATGGCAACAGTGCGGGCATGGAGCGTCATGTGCCCCTTCTGGATACCTTCTGTGGAAAGGGCCCGGAGGGCTGAAAAGTTTTGCGCCAATCCCACAGCCCCCATCACCTCGGCAAGCTCGGTTGCCGTTGCCACCCGCATTAGTCGGAGTAAAATTCCCACTGTGGGGTTGGATTGAACCGGTCCCCCTACAATACCCACCTTCATCGGTATTTTTATCTTTCCTACCAGATCACCCTGGTCGTTTTTATACCATCGGGTTAATGAGGTATAAGCATGGCCCCTGGCGGCGTAGGCATGGGCAGCGGCTTCAATTGCTCGCCAGTCGTTTCCGGTGGCCAGAGCTACGGCATCAATCCCGTTCATGATGCCTTTATTATGAGTGGCGGCGCGATAGGGATCCGCCATGGCAAATTCATTGGCCAGAATAATTCCATCGCGAACCTCTTCACCACTATACCCTTTACCAGCTAATAACCGGGTGGGGATAGTGCATTCAGCCTCCACCAGAGCACGGTCAGTCAGATTGGATAAAATCCGCAAAAAGACTTTTCCATTGGTGATTTTTTCAATTAAAGAGGCCACTCCTTCGCACATGCTGTTCACCAGATTGGCCCCCATGGCATCACGGGTATCGACCAGCAAATGAACAATAAGCATATCTCCTCGATGGGAGGAAGAGGGGTGAATGATGACTTCTAAATCCTTGGCTCCTCCCCCCCGGGCTACCATTTTAGGATGAAGACTGTTGGCTAAGTTGAGTATTTCTTCTTTGTTTTGTAAAATTGCTTTCTGGGCATGAGAGGGATGTTCGATATCCACCACCTGAATTTGACCGATGAGAATCGGATCAGTGCTTTTACTCCGAAATCCGCCAGCATTGCGCACTGTTTTCGCGGCCGAGCTTACTGCTGCGATAATAGAGGGTTCCTCCACAACCATGGGCACCACATAGTCTTTATCATTGATCAAAAAATTGAGTCCCAGGCCAATAGGTAAGGTAAACACGCCAATGACGTTTTCCACCATTTTGTCTGCTTCCTCAGCATTCAGGATATTACTGCCATTGGCTAAAATTTTAAAATCTTCAGGGGAAAGAATCTCTCGTTCCCGAAGAATTTCCAGCCGTTCCAGAACCGAATGTTTGTAAAATTTGGGTATTCTTGAATCCATGATCAATGACCCTCTTTTATTTGACATTGAACACCATCTTTTTCAATTTCTAAGGGAAGCACGGTAAAACCGGCTGAAGTAAGATGCCTCTTGATATTTTCAGCCGTTTCCGGAGAGTTGGTAAAAGCAATCCCCAGATCCCCTTCTCCGGCCCCTGAGGGTTTATAAAACCCGCCTGCTTCCTTTACCAGATCAGCCAGGTGCTGATGAACCGGGGAAACAATCGGAGCACCACTTTGTTTGCCCAGTTCATGCAAATAATGATAGTAAGAATCTACTATCTCTAAAAATTGATTTGTATCGCCGATTTTGATAGCCTCACAACCGGTTTTACAAAGATCGATCATTTTCCGATAAAGTTCTTGAGCTTGTTTCGGGTGCAGAGTTTCCCATTCTTCAACCTGTTTTACCAACCGGGAGGTGGAGGCTGGTGTTCCACTCCAGACAAACAGATAATACAAATTTGGGGGGAGTTCCACTTCCTCCAGGTAAACCGGTTGAGTGAGTGTCTCCTCCATTCTTTGAAATTCTAACACCCCGCCAAAAGTACTGGCTGCGATATCCACCCCACTTCCGATTTTTTTCTGCGCTACCCGATGCGCATCCAGTGCCATCTGAAGCAAATGTAAACGGGCTTCTTCATCTCTCAGAGAAATACCAGCGTATTCATAAAGAGCTGCCAGGAGCGCAACGGTTAAGGCAGCACTGGAACCAAGACCCAATTTAAGATCATCTTTACCAAGGTAAAAGTCAGAAGTATCTAATTCAATTTCAGCAGGATGAAGGGGCAATTGTCTCCTGGAGAGTTCTCTAACAGCAAACTCAAAGGTGGTGGAGAAGAAAAGTAATTTTGTAAGCACCTCTGGAGGAAGGGATAAGAACTGAGGTTGTTTGTTATCGTCCAGGGAAAAGGTCAATTTTTCAGGATGAATTAAAGGGGAGTAAAGGGAGAATCCCTGTTGCGAGGGGGAAACCCTCACGGTTGCAAAACGGTTCATTGCCGCCACGATGGCCGGTGCACCTTTTAAAACGGCATACTCACCCAGGAAAATGATTTTACCGGGAGCCCGTGAGGTTACTGTTGGTACCATAACTTATTTAAGCTCCATCAACGATGGCTAAAGAAAATTGGTTTTGCTATTGATTACCTCGAATTTACTACGCTACTGGTTCTCAATAAGTTCTTTTAAATGCGCCAGAGGAATCGAACGGGGGCGGAATATTGGCAACATCAATGCCTGGTTGATAATTAATTGCGCACAAATTCCCAACACCTGTGCAGTGGAAAACATGACTGTGTAAAAGGTTAATTCTTTCATCCCAAAATGATAAAGAAGAGGTCCGGTAATCCCGTCGATATTCGGGTAAGGGTTGCTGGCCTTTCCCTTTTCGATTAACAGTGGTGGCACCAATTTCTTTAACAAACCAGCCACCTGAAAAACAGGGTCATCCGGGCATAACTGCTCACCGAATTCAAAAAGCGCCTGATAGCGTGGGTCTTCTGCTCGTAACACCGCATGTCCGAAACCGGGTAAAATTTCTCCATTCTGAATTTTTACTTTCAGAAGCTTTTCCAGTTGCTCCTCAGATGGAACTCCCGCAAATTCCTGGATGACCGAAAGGATAAATTTGAGTGATTCCTGATTGGCCAGCCCATGCAAGGGACCTGCGAGGCTGTTCATTGATGCTGAGATGGAATAATAAAGGTCCGAAAGAGAAGAATTCACCACCCGACTGGAAAAAACGCTGGCATTTGCTCCTTCGTGGTCACTGTGAACCACAAAAAATTTTTGAAGAAATTCTTTAAACTCCCGGGAAGGGAAACCCAGCATGTTAGCAAAGTTGTCGGTATGATTCAGATGGGCCAGTGGTGCAATTGGCTGTTCATCCCGAAGAAAACGGCGATAGATATAAGCAGCAATTACCGGGAGTCTGGCAATGATGTTCAAAGCATCTTCAAAGGTTGCTTCCCAGTATTGTTCCCGGGATAAGCCCTTTTGATAAGCTTTTGTAAAAACAGATTCCCGTTGCATGGCCAGCATGCTCATACTCAGAAGTGACATGGGGTGAGTATCTGGGGGTTGGCTTTCCAGTAAATCCCAGACTTGTTGCGGTACCTCTCTCCGGGCGGATAAATCCATTTGCAAATCTTGCACACTCTGTGCATCCGGTTGCTCACCACTGCAAAGGAGAAAAAAAAGTTCTTCGGCTGAAAGGTCCATTAATTTCAGAACCGGTATATCCCGAATGAATAGTCCTTTCTGGGGATCAACATAGGAGGTATCGCAAACTACAGCGATAACGTCTCGTAATCCCTTAAACAGCTGTTTAACAGTGATTGTAGAAACGGGATAATCGGAATATTCTTTTTGGATTTTCTGAAGTTGTTCTCCCCAGATCGGAATTTTAGTCGTCAGGATTTGTTTCAGATTATTCATATCACCTCAAACACAAAAAAAATTTATTTTCTCCATAGAAAAGGTTGCTTTTTACAATTTCAACCTTTAATTTGTTTTAGCAGAATGACAAAGAAAATGATACCGTTTTCTTTATGACTTAAGAGTTTTAAAAAGTAAATGGCAGTAATTCAAAAAACAATGAAGAAAAAAGAATTTCCCATAAGTAATAAAAAGGTAGAAGTTTATCCTTCTCTGGAAACTTCCATTTATCCTCATCTGCAGTTGAGGTATTATCAAGCAGGTATTGACCACCATTATTTTCGCCTTCACCTTATTGTAATTTAAACTGACAGCTTTTACAGTAATTGTTTGTGTTCGACCTTATCCAGGGAGATAAACACATTCGGTGGAATCCATACATATAAAATTACCAGAAGATGGGAGATTGAAATTGATTAAAACGTGATAGAATAGTTAGATATCTGTGTGAACTTGTTTGACGGTATTCCCGTTAAATAAACAATTAAAGTTAAGATATGGCAAAGATATTGCAATTCAATCGATATAGTTCAGGTGCCTGACAAGTCACCGGAACCAAAAAAATAACTTATATAAAATGAAAAGTATAAGGAAAGCTCAAATTTATACGACACTAATAAATATAAGGGGAAAATTCCCCTTAAACAGAGGTATTCGATTGCAGTTTGGCGACTCTTCCAGTGAACACGGTATTCGCGCCTGTCCGTTCTCGAGTTTGTCTCCTTTCCTCCTGCGAAGCACTCTGTATTCAGGGACGAAAGAGTGTCTGACAATAATCGGGTAGAAATGTTAACATTAAATTAATTACAAGGAGACATGGATTATGGCATCACCAACCCAATTACTCACGAATATCCAGCAAAAGTACTTCGACAAAGAGTTCCAGGCGCTTACCTGGACAGGCTCTTTCGAGGAATATCTGGAGCTGGTAAAGAAAAATCCCAAGGTCACCCGAACCGCATATCAGCGCTTGTATGATATGATTCTTTCCTTCGGTGTCGAAGAGTATGAAGACTCACGAAAGAAGATGATTCATTACAAGTTTTTTGATGACCCCATTGACAATGGAAAAGATGCGGTCTTCGGGTTAGACGCGTATCTGATGAAGCTGATGAACGCTATCAAATCGGCAGCTTATCGCTATGGAACCGAGCGTCGGGTGCTACTCTTACACGGACCGGTGGGAAGTTCTAAGAGTACAATTGTGCGATTAATGAAAAAAGGGCTGGAGCATTATTCCCGAACGGAGGAAGGCGCATTATATTCCTTTGAGTGGATTAATGTCCCCAAATTTTTTGAGGATGTGGAAACTTCTCCCCATGAGAATATCGCCTGTCCGATGCACGAAGAACCCCTTCATATCATCCCGGAAGGTATTCGAGAAGAATTTCTCCGTGGATTGCTGGGCAATAAGTTCGAAGAGGTATATGTCGAAGGTGGATTGTGCCCCAGTTGTCGTCAAATTTATCGCGGTTTAGTGGAAATGCACAATGGCGACTGGATGAAGGTTCTGGAACATGTTCGGGTGAAACGAATTCTGCTCTCTGAAAAGGATCGCATCGGAATTGGAACGTTCCAACCGAAGGATGAGAAAAACCAGGATTCTACCGAGCTAACCGGAGATATTAATTATCGAAAGATTGCGGAATATGGCTCAGATTCCGATCCCCGGGCGTTTAATTTTGACGGCGAGTTTAACATTGCCAATCGCGGTATCATCGAATTCATCGAAATGTTGAAGCTGGATGTGGCCTTTCTCTATGATCTGTTGAGTGCCAGCCAGGAACATAAAATTAAGCCGAAAAAATTTCCCCAAACTGATATTGATGAGGTCATCATCGGACATACCAATGAACCGGAATATCGCAAACTCCAGAATAATGAGTTTATGGAGGCCCTTCGCGATAGAACGGTGAAGGTGGATATTCCCTATATTACCAAGTGGTCGGAAGAGATAAAGATTTATAAGAAGGATTACAATAACGAAAAAATCCGCGGAAAATTTATTGCCCCTCACACCATCGAAATGGCGGCCATGTGGGCGGTGCTGACTCGTCTGGAAGAACCCAAAAAAGCAGATTTAACCCTGGTACAAAAGCTAAAACTGTATGATGGCAAACTTATCCCCGGATACACGGAGGATAATGTCCGGGAACTCCGGAAAGAAGCGGTCCGGGAAGGTCTGGAAGGAATCTCTCCGCGCTATGTGCAGGATAAAATTTCCAATGCCATTGTTAAATTCCCGGAAGAACCTACAGTGAATCCATTCATGGTCTTAAATGAACTGGAAAGCGGACTGGATCATCACAGTCTGATTACCAGTGAGGAGACCAAAAAACGTTATCGGGAGTTGATACAGGTGGTTAAGAAAGAATACACCGAAATCGTCAAGAATGAAGTGCAACGAGCCATCAGTGCTGATGAAGAAGGAATTAAGCGACTCTTCGCCAATTACATTGATAATGTGAAAGCGTATGTACAGAAGGAAAAAGTGAAGAACAAATACACCGGCGAAGATGAAGAGCCGAATGAAAAATTGATGCGCTCCATCGAGGAAAAAATTGATATTCCGGAAAGCCGAAAAGATGATTTCCGTCGGGAAATTATGAATTATATCGGTGCACTTTCCCTGGAAGGGAAGAAATTTGATTGGAGAAGCAATGAGCGCCTGGCAAAAGCCCTGGAATTAAAGCTGTTTGAAGATCAGAAGGATAGCATCAAATTATCCTCCCTGGTCTCCTCGGTGATGGATAAGGAAACCCAGGAAAAGATTGATATTGTGAAAGCGCGATTGATTAAAGATTTCGGATACGACGAACACAGTGCGACCGATGTATTGAATTATGTCGCCAGCATCTTTGCCCGGGGTGATATCCAGGAATAATGGCATTTCACTTGCCGATTGCATTTTTCCATCAAAGCAGATGAATATGAAACCGGGGCCGGGCATCCGGCTCCGGGTTGATAAAAGGTAAGTTTTTTGCCAGAAGAAACTGGTCGAAGGAAAGATAAAGGGTTTTTAATTATGTTAATGCACATTGATAATGACTACAATCGTTTCCGCCAGATTATCAAAGGAAAGGTCAAAGAGAACCTGCGGAAATATATATCCAATGGGGAAATGATTGGCAGAAAAGGTCGGGATTTAATCAGTATACCTCTTCCACAGATAGATTTACCCCGTTTCCGTTTTGGGGATAATGGCCGAGGTGGAGCCGGACAGGGAGAAGGGGAACCCGGTACCCCCTTGAGCGGTGACGATGGCGAAGCCGGAGCAGGGAACGCCGGAAATGAACCCGGTTATCATCTTCGCGAGGTTGAATTGACCCTGGAAGAACTGGCGGAAATTCTGGCTGAAGAATTGGAACTGCCCAACATTGAACCCAAAGGGAAAAAGGAAATTGTTTCGGAAAAAGATCGCTATACCGGTATCAGCAAAGTGGGACCGGAATCCCTGCGACATTTTAAACGAACATTTCGTGAAGCTCTGAAGCGCCAGATCATCACCGGCCAGTTTAATATGGAAAAACCCCAGATCGTTCCCATTCGTGAGGATTTCCGCTATCGATCCTGGAAGACCACCACTCAACCTCAAAGCAATGCGGTTATTATCTATATGATGGATGTCTCCGGCTCGATGTGGGATGAACAAAAACAAATCGTTCGCTTAGAAACATTCTGGATTGATACCTGGCTGCATTATCAATACAAAGGTCTGGTGACTCGCTATATTATTCATGATGCACAGGCTCATGAAGTGGACCGGGATACCTTCTTTAGTGTTCGAGAAAACGGAGGAACTGTCATCTCTACCGCTTATGAACTATGCAAGCAGATTATTGACCAGGATTATCCGCCAGATGAATGGAATATTTATGCCTTTCATTTTTCAGATGGTGATAACTGGTCGCGTGAGGACAACCGGCTCTGTGCAGATCTGCTGAAAAACGAAATTTTACCCAGGGTAAATTTATTCGGGTATGGTCAGGTGGAAAGCACCTATGGTAGTGGAGAATTTATCGATTTCCTGGATGAGAATTTGGATGGGCATGATAATTTGATTCTATCGTACATCCCGGATAAAGAAGCAATTTATGATTCTATTAAAGATTTTTTGGGGAAAGGAAAATGAAAGCCGCAACTAAAGAAGATATAATTGCCCTGCAACCCGAGATCGAAGCATATGCCCGTGAATATGGGTTGGACTTTTTTCCGGTCATATTTGAGATGGTGGATTATGATACCATGAGCCAGCTGGCAGCATATGGAGGATTCCCAATCCGATATCCGCATTGGCGGTTCGGGATGGAGTA
>RFIL01000325.1 GCA_003695285.1 Calditrichota bacterium | reverse complement strand
GGAAGGAATCGTCCTTTCTGATTCAGTGTATAATGGATATCTGCCAACTTTGAAATTGTTTTTGAAATATCTGGAGAAAAAGGATTATCCGGTTCAAAAAGGGATGGCTGACATTATAAAATTACCGGAACCCTCATATCGCCGTCTGACCCCACTAACCGAAGAGGAACAGAGACAGCTCCGAGAATTCCTCTTGTTTCATGTAAACAGCGAGTTACAACGCAGAGATGCAGCACTTGCATTCCTCATTTGGTCTACGGGTTGCTCAATAAATGAAGCGATAGCACTTAATGTTCATGAAGAAGGGATTATCAAAACGGATGGTTCTGAGATAGAGTCGGGTGATTTTGAGATGAAAGATGGAGAACTATATGTCACCCTGGGCAACATTCTGGATGGAGAAAGACAGGTAAAGGTTCCTGAAGAGACTCTGGCTTTTCTGAATTTTTACCTGGAAAATCGAGGGTTCATCAGCCCGATTCTCTTTGCCAGATTGACCAATACTCAAAACATCAAACGATTAAGCGAAAAATCGGCGAAGAAAAGCATTGAACGGGTCTTTAAAAAAGCCGGGATAGGAGCTCCGGAAGGCCGTGCTGATGAAGTGCTTCAATTAACGGCCCGATATCGATTAGGAAATGCTTCCGCCAGGAGTGAGTTCAATTCCGCATCAATTTTGGAAATGAAGATCGCTTCCGAACAACCGACAGGTGAGATGTTGAATGAATTTCAGATGGGGAGTCATGTGGCGTAAAAAAGGAGGAAGGATTGGGAATCTCGACCTTTTTAACTAAGTCGCAAGGTTCCAGCGTAGATTCCCAATCCTGTTCTCCTGAATTTACAGGGTATACTTCCGTCCCTGATTGATCTTTTGCAGATAATCTTTCAGTGGTGCAAAATATTCCAGCATAGCCTTCGCACTCAGATCCTCACCAAGCTTTTCCCGAGTCAGTTTTCTCCAATCCTCAGTAGCACCTTTTTCCAGAATCGATTTTAGAAAATCTCCCACTTCCTTTTTCCCGTAATAATTTGTGGCACGAGGATTTTGATGCAGGATTTTTGTGGCTATAAATTGATGCAATTGAAACAGTTGCACATATGAAAGTGCATAATCATAGTATTGAGCAGCATCATTGTTAATGTGGGTTTTGGAGGCAGCATCACAGAATTCTTCCCCCCGCGGCTCCGGAGGGACAATCCCCTGATACCGTTTTTTCAACTCCCACCACTTTGCGTTGAACGCTTCCGGTGACAAATTCCCGCTATACAATTCATATTCGAAATCGGTCATTACCCCGGCAGACCAGGGGATAAAAACGATATAATTAAGTGCCTCTTTTAAGAGCATCTGCATTTCATCAGCCTGGCTATCTTCCGGCAGTAAATTCAAGTGTACCAGGAAAGGTTTTTGCATGGCTGCTAACCCCATCAGGCTACCCACCGCTTCATGGTAAGCCCGGTTTGCTCCTTCCCGAAGAAGAAGGGGGACTTCTGGATTGGTATAGGAGAGATAATAGTAAATATGCCCCAATTCATGATGTACGGTCTCATACCACTCTGCGTTGGGAATCACACTCATCAGACATCGAACATCATGTTCAAGGTCCATGTGCCAGGCGGAGGCATGATTATTCTTTTTGTAGGGAGTTCCGGGGGGAAGGGGATAGAGGCTGGATAACTTCCAGAAACTTTCTGGTAAAGGAGAAAATCCCAGACTGATGTAAAATCGTTCACCTTGTTTCATCAGCCATTCAGCACTCTTTTCACTCAAACGGGAATCGATATCATACCCTTCAACCGTAATCATGGAGTTCCAATCCTGCCCCCAACGGTTAGGTAACCAATGAGCCGGCAGATAATCCGGTACTTCCTTTACCCCATATTTCTTAGCCAGTTCATATCGGGCGAAAGTATGTAACTCCCGATAGAGGGGCATTACTTCTTCGACAAGTCGTTGTGTCATCTCCCGCATTTCCTCAACACTCATCCCATAGTCTGAAACCTGATAGGCAAAGTAATCCGGATAACCTAATGCCTGAACCGTCTTATTCCTCAGCTCCCGTAAACGGATTAGCCCATCTTTTAAATTTTTACCCACTTCTTTGCTGGCCTTCCAGGCTTCCAATCGTTTTGAGAGATCGGTTTCGGTTTTCAGGATGTTGTCAATATCATTGGTGGAGACGGATTTCCCCTGAATTTTGAAATCAAACCCGAAGAGTTTTTCCGTTTGCTCAGTTTCTGCTTTAATGCGCGCCTTCACGACATCTGGAACCGTTTGAGGGTTGTTAGCGGCCTGATAGAGAATCCGTTGAAATTGACGAATCTGCAGAGGAGTCAACTCTTCACGAAATTTTAAAAAGTAACGCGCTTTTTCGATGTTCTCTTTACTACCGGTAAAATTCGCCAGCGCTTCGGTGGCCCTTCTGGTGGCGGCAGGAGTCGCGGTATCCCCCTCCATGATATAGGTATTGGATTTCCATTCCGCCAGCGACATCTCATAATACAATTTTTGATAAGTCTTTGTATAGGAATCCAGAAATTGTTGAGCTTCCTTCTGCACGGAGCCCTTTGATTGAATCTGGTTGTGAAAAAAAAGGATGAATAATCCAGCCAGGAAAATTCCTGGTATCAGGCGGGTAAGTCTTCGCATAAAAACTCCTTATCTGTTACGTTTGGGGGTTAAAATTTTATCCAGTACGGAAAGAACATAATCCACCTCATCCCTGGTGGTAAATTTACCAAAACTAAAGCGTAGACTGCGAGTGGCAATCGGAGCGGGGATCCCCATGGCTTGTAACACATGGGAGGGTTCAATACTTCCGGAGCTACAGGCAGACCCGGAGGAAACGGCAATGCCATGCATATCCAGTTGCAGCAAAAGGGTTTCCTGGTCCACCCTCGGAAAGGCGACATTGGAAGTTGTAAACAATCGTTGGGTCGGATGACCATTGATGCGAATCTCAGGATATTTGTTCTTGAGATGTTCCTCGAAATAATTGCGAAGGGATTCTACATGCTCCTGAATCTGTTTCCGGTTCTGAACCATCAACTGGGTAGCTTTGCCCAATCCCACAATTGCCGGAACATTCTCAGTTCCTGCTCGTCGGCTGTGTTCATGGCTTCCTCCAAATAAAAGGGGACGAAAAATGGTTCCCCGTCGAGCATAAACTACCCCAATCCCCTTAGGTCCATAAATTTTGTGTCCGGAAAGAGACAAAAAATCCACAGGTATTTTTTGCACATCGAGGGGAATTTTACCAAAACTCTGTACAGCATCACTGTGGAGCCACACACCCGCTTCCTGTGTAATGGAGGCAATCGACTCCAGATCATTTATCGTCCCGACTTCGTTGTTCGCATGGATGATACTAACCAGCACCGTTTCCTTTCGAATGGAGTCCTTAACTGCCTGGGGATCAACCTGACCATATTGATCAACCTTCAGGTAGGTAACTGAAAAACCCTGTTTTTCTAAAAACTTGCAGGTATTCAAGACAGCCGGATGCTCAACTCGGGTCGTAATCAGATGATTTCCCTTCTGCCGATTTTGAAACATTACCCCCTGTATTACCAGGTTATCCGCCTCCGTTCCACCACTGACAAAATAAATCTCACTCTCTCTTGC
>RFIL01000324.1 GCA_003695285.1 Calditrichota bacterium | reverse complement strand
TTCATCATGGCTGAGAAGAAAGCGTCCTCTAATGGAGATAAAAGAACAAAAAAACAGCTGTTAGAAGAATTAGATTCTCTGCAAGAAGAATTGAGGAATACAAAACAGGAGCTGAAAGATTGTTATCAGCGGGCAGAAGTTGTAGAAGGTCAGGAACAACAGGTGGAAACTTTAAAGGCACAGATTGAGAAACTTCAGCAAAAAACAACATCTCTGGAAAAGGTTCTGGCGGAGAAAGAATCCCGAATAAAGACCCTCATGCAAGAAAAGAGTGAAGCGATTGAGCTAAGTGCTTTATTGGAAACAGAGGTGAATGAGAAAACCACAGAAATGGAAGCTCTCCGAGAACAGCTTCAGCGGCTTGAGGCAGGGGAGCCCACCCAGAGTGATGTCAAAGCCGCCAAGTCAACCTTTCGAATTGAATTATATCCTCGTGAAGGAAGTTTTCAGGGGCGCATCATCCATTCTTTAACAGGTGATAGAAAAACTTTTCAGGGGCCTGGGTTTCAGGTGGTTGAAAATTTCATAAATGCTCATTTACCTGCGGAACAACCTCAGCCAGCGGCTTCATCCGCTGAGAGCGTTAAATTAGAAAACAATGGAAATGGTCATGTCGATTCGCAGGAATATTACTTGTTTACCTGTCTGGGGGATGAGGAGATACTCACCTCGGTTATTGAACAGTATGAGGATTTTAAAATCGTGATGACATTTCCGGAAGACGTGTTTCAGGATTCGGAGGGTGAAGATGTGGTGTTAAATGCCGAAGTTTTTGCAACATCAATCCAGTGCCCGGAGAGTTATTCCCTGGGAAAGATTTCTAAAGTTCTCCGGAACACCGAATTTGCATCCCTGGCACTCGAAATCCCTGCTGGCGTTCTGGAACCCGGTTTTTACCGACTTGAATCCCGAATCACCTGTCAGACACCAGAAGGGATCATTTCATTGGTGCAATCCGGAAAAAGTAAATCCCGAATCCTGATTGAAAAAGAACGATTTAATTGACGTTCAACAAAGCATCTTTAAACTCTTCCGGGATATGATGACCCTGATGGCGAATAAAAGGATCACTGTTTTTGACGATCATCTCACCGGTTCGCCAGTTGATGCGGCGTTCATAATCAGGGCATTCAGGGCAGTGAAAAACTATCCAATCGCCTTCACGATGGGATTCACATTCGTGGGTGATGGTTTCATCGGGAGCATTGAAATCAATCCGTTTCATCTGTCATCATTCCTTCTCTTTGGTGAATGTCAACATTAGAAATATTAACCGGTTCGGTTAAATACTTCATCCCTGAATTGTTTTTTGCCTTCCGTGGTAGTAATAATGTAATCGTCCTTTCCCCCAAAATATTTAATTTTTCCACCTTTCGTTTAAAAGAAATGTGGATATTCAAGAGTGCCAAATTTAATGCATTTTATTATTTAATATGAAATGGTTTTCAAAAGAAAAAGTTACAATTTCTGGATAATTTTGTTTCCCGGGATTAGATTTGTACTATATGCTTATGCCGAATGTTGTGGGTAAATCATATAACAAATCGTAGAGGAAAAATTCAAAGGTTCACTCCAGCAAAATGAATTTTCAGAAATTTATTGGAATCGACTTTAGTGGTGCAAAGGATGCCGGAAGGCATATCTGGATGACTCAATTAACAACCTCTACCCGGGGTACCCGGGTGGCATCTGTTTTTCCTGCCAGAGTTCTATCCGGGGCCAGTGTTCAACTCAATCCCACGTTGATAGCATTGCGGGAGTTTATTTGTGAACAGAAAGCGGGGCTGATCGGGATGGATTTTCCTTTCAGTTTACCGAAACAATTGATTAAAGAATCCAGCTGGAAATTGTTTCTGAAAAGTTTTCCTCACCACTATTTATCTCCGCGGAATTTCCGGATGAAATGTCGTGAGGCATCTCCGGAAAAGGAATTAAAAAGAGTTTGCGATAAAGAAGCCAAAGCGCCTTTCTCTCCCTATAATTTGCGGGTTTATCGTCAAACCTATTATGGGATAAAGGAGATACTTGCCCCGCTGGTTTTGGAGGGGAAAATTTCTGTTCCACCCTTTATGCCTGTTCAGCCAAGTTTACCGGTGGTCCTGGAAACCTGCCCGGCATCCTACCTGAAAAAAATCGGGAGCTATTTCCCATACAAGGGAAATAACCATCGGGAAAAAACACATCGAAAGCTCATCCTGAAAACCCTTGTGGAACGATTTTCTTTACACTTCCAGTCAACTGAAGATGAAGTAAAGATTATTGATAGTCCTGGTGGTGACCCCCTGGATAGTTTGATTGCGGCTTGTATATTAGTGGAAATTTCCCGAAATTGGAAATTAGTGGAAGAAAGCTTCGATAAACATGATCCCCTGGAAGGTTGGGTGTATTTTTGAGGAGGTAACTTCGTTCGTTTTCCCGCATGAGGGAAGCGTTCTTCGCCTTTAACACATTTAACCGGATTCAAAAAAGTGAGGTATAGAGATGAAAGCCATCGTATTTCAGGAAAAGAAAAATTTTGATTCGCTGAAAATTAAAGAGGTCCCGGATCCCCAGCCTGGTCCCGGTGAAGTAGTGGTGGAGGTAAAGGCATCAGCGTTGAACCATCGGGATGTGTGGATTATTCAGGGACTATATGCCGGAATTAAAACCCCCATCATCCTGGGTTCGGATGGAGCAGGAGTTGTAAAGGAAGTGGGAGATGGGGTGGATTCTGGCTGGATTGGGCAGGAGGTGATTATTAATCCCAGCCTGGATTGGGGAGAAAATCCCAGAGTTCAGGGGAAGAATTACCGCATTTTAGGATTGCCGGATAATGGCACCCAGGCTGAATTGGTAAAAGTGCCATCAGTGAATATCGTTCCGAAACCGAGATACCTGAGTTTCCCTGAAGCAGCGGCAATACCACTGGCAGGGTTGACGGGGTATCGGGCATTATTTACGCAGGGGAAGTTAAAGTGTGGAGAAACGGTGTTGTTAACCGGCATCGGTGGTGGGGTGGCTGCCCTCATGTTCCAGATGGCTTTAGCTGCGGGCGCCAGGGTACTGGTGACTTCCGGAAGTGATGAAAAGCTGGAGCGTGCTGTGCAATCGGGTGCCGCCGGAGGTGCCAACTATCGTAATGAAGAGTGGGCCAAAGAAATTCAGCAATTAGCCGGTGAGCGGGGTATTGATCTTATTGTTGACAGCGCCGGTGGGGATGGGTTTGATCACCTGATTAATCTGGTAAATCCCGGTGGGCGAATCTGCTTTTTTGGGGCCACCCGGGGGAATCCCTCTACCCTCACTCTCAGACGCATTTTCTGGAAACAACTCACCATCCAGGGAACCACCATGGGAAGCCCTCAGGATTTTTACGAGATGGTGCGCTTGTTTGAACAACATCAAATTCATCCCATCATTGATGGACCCTATACATTTGAAGATTATCGCACTGCCTATCAACGAATGATGGATGGAGCACAGTTCGGGAAAATTGTTATAACGCTGGAATAAAAAAATGCATGGTTTATCTTCAGGCAAATAATTGTATATTATATTGTGTGCCTGGAAATACGAAAGAATATAAACCAAGAGGAATTTTATGAGCCGTAATAAAATCATTTTCCTGAGTATCTTTGTCATCTTTGCCGGATATGCCATTTTTATTCTAACATCTGAAGGTATTGGATCACTGGAAAAGGTCCGGGCAAGGGGCGAAATTAACCAGACTATAAAAGTTCTGGTCGATCATTCCAAAGGATTTGAGCGGGATCAATATGGGAATATCGTTTCTTTTTATGTAAAGGATAAAGACAATCAGGAAGCGATTGTAAACCTGAAAAAGCCCACCCAGGAAAATTTGGAAAATGCAAAAGTGGTGGAACTGTTGGGCCATATGCATGGGAATACTTTTGTGGCACTCCGGGTGACAGTGGAAGAATACTAAGCAACCAGGAGAAGAACATTCATTTTTTATCCGTTAATGCCCCATACATCTCTGGACGCCTATCTTGCATCAAATCGTTGAGCGGGGTTATCTGTTTTTGACGGGCCTGAGTTTCATCGATTTCAGTGATGAATAGCTCATTGCGTTGGGATGGCGCCCGATGAATCAACTGCCCGCGGGGAGCAACTATTTGACTCTTTCCGGTGAATCTCAATTCACCCTGCGGGCGCTTGTCTACCCCATACCGATTACAGGTTACCGCAAAAATGTGATTTTCCAGACATCGGGAGAGCATGGTTTGTTGACAATAACTCAGCACCAGGTTCGAAGGGTGGCAGATGATATCAGCACCCAGAACCGCAAG
>RFIL01000323.1 GCA_003695285.1 Calditrichota bacterium | reverse complement strand
GCCAGCCCTTCCGTGGTGACCCCTTTAACTTCTCCCAGAGGAATTAATGAAATTAATTGACCGGGTTCCCCCTGATATTCCCATCGCTCCCGAACCAGATAAATCTCGCCATAACGATCCTGAATAGTGAAATGAAAAAAACGATCATAGCGGCACAATACAGAAAAGTTATTGAGGGTATGGTCTACTCGCTCTCCGGTAATTCCTAATAGTGTTAGATGTGTAAGACCTTCTGACTGGCAAAACATCAATGTTTTTTCCAGATCGTTCAACTCCTGGGAAGGCTTCCGGATAAAACGGATGTCAGGATATTGTTCTTGAAATTCCGGGGTAATGGAATCCAGGTCCCCAACCACAACATGTGGTGGATACCCCATGCGGAGTGCCTTGAGTGCACCACCATCAGCGGCAATGATCACATCAAAGGAAAGGTCACGAATTCTTCTGATTTCCCTTTCGGTAATTTCACCGTTGGCAAAAACAAGACCTTTCTTCATCAAGATTCCTTCCTTCCGATTCGCCACCATCCCAGAAAAGGATGGTGACGAATCCGGAACTTAATCCCCTCACATTTCCACTCGCATCCCAAGGAAAATCTGTCTTTCGGCAGCCGGGAAAAATTCATCCCCTTCCCCATGGGTAATATAAAGGCTATCGAAAATATTTTGGACATGCAATTGCAAATTAATTTTAACTCCCCGGATTAAATTCCGGAGAGAATATCCCAGAGAACCGTGAAATACTGTATACGGGTCTACAGTATTCAGTTCGTTTTTATAATTATCCGTATACTGTTTCCCCACATGTTGCATGGAGAGCGTGGCTAAATAAGGGCCTTTGTGGTAAGTCAGACGGGCATTGGCCAGAAAATCCGGGAAGCCGGCAATGGGATTTCCATCTAACTTCACCGGCGACCCGCTACTAAAATCGGTATACTTCTTAAGCTCGTTTTTACTGAAGGTAGCATTTCCGCTGAAGGTGAATCCCGGGAGTACCTCCACCGCTGCACTCAATTCCACTCCCATATGCAGGGTTCGCTCAGCATTCCCGGTTATAGGTTGCCCGAAACGGTCTAACTGTCCTTTTTTGACGATCTCATTCTCGAAATCCATATAATACAGATTCACCTCACCGGAAAATTTTTTATTCCTCAGACCAATCCCGGCTTCAAAATCATTCAATGTTTCCGGTTTTACCAGCGGTTTATCGAAATTAAAACTACCATCAGGGTTCAGCTCAAATTGCGGCACTACCGGTCCCCAACTCTCAGGTGTGCTGGCTTCTGCGGCATCATAAAAATTTTTCAGCCGCGGTTCACGGGTGGTACGACTATAACTGACATATACATGACTCTCCGGGGTAAGCTTATAGTTAATCCCAACCCGGGGATTAAAGAACGTATATCTCAGGGTAAAATCATTCCCCAGAAATTTTTCCTCATACAGACGATATCGTTTGTAAGCCAGTTGCATCGCCAGGAATAAATTGGTTTGGGAGTTGATACGGTAAGTACCCTGGAGATAAGGAGATAAAATATCCTTTGCTCCTTTATATTCATAATAGCGGCGTTTACCGATATAATTTAACCCACTCCACTCTCCGGTCAGCGCTTTCGGTAACTCCGGGCTCCCCTTTTGAATTCTACCCCAGTGCAAGGAACGATGCACCCGAAATTCACCCCCCAGCACCAGATGATATCGATCATAATTGAGGGTGAGCTGCGGTAGCCAACCGGCCTGTTTGTTATCCACATAGGCACGAATGAGTAAATCATCCACATAGAGATCTTCCGGGTTACCCTGCACATCGAATCCAAATTCCGGGGTGAGCCGATAGTAAGACATGGGCGCCCAGGAACCGTCATAATCAAAAAAGCCATATCCTCTGATGCCAAACAGGGTATTGTTTAATGTGATATGGTTATTGAACTGATATTGATGAATTAATTCCAGATGCGGTTGATTGAAGTTTTCCAGTTCATCAGGACGCTGGATGGGATTTTCTCTACGTGTCTCTCGTTGTTGGGCTTTCTCTTTTGAGATACCGTAATACGCCAGATGGTCCTCAATGGGGCCTCCGTAAAAATGGAGTTTCAAAGTGGATTTTTCTCCGAACATTGCGGCTCCCAGAAAAAAGCTTTTGAAATCCACCCAGGAACGTTCTCGATAGCCATCAGTTTTAATCTGGGAAGCACGCCCAAAGATGATAAAGCGATCTTTGATCAACCCACTATTCAGGGCAAGTGAGTATTTCTGAGTGTTATACGTTCCATACCCGCTGTAAGCATTGATGTAAGGTTGGGAACTAAAGCGGGTGGTGATGATGTTAATAGACCCGCCAATAGCAGCCGGACCATAGAACGCACTTCCGGCACCCCGCTGCACCTGAATGTCTTCCACGTTATCGAGAAAATCCGGGAAATCCACCCAGTACACATTGTGATCCTCCGGATCATTCTGTGGGATACCATTAATTAAAACCGATACCCGACGTTGCCCAAATCCCCGAATGGAGAGGTAGTTGTATCCGATGGCATTACCACTCTCTGAATAAAATTTAGTCGAAGGTAACTCACTTAAGAGGGCGGGAATATCCTGTGCAAAATAGCGAATCTGGACATCTTCCTTTTTCAGTGTGGCAAATGCGGCGGGAGTCTCACCCTCTACCGCTCGGGTAGCAATCACGATGACTTCCTTTCCTCGCAGAATAGTGGGTTTTAAAAAGATACTCACATCCGTTTGCCCTCCTTCAGAAACCTCAATGGGTTCTTCCACTTCCACATAGCCCAGAAAAGTTACCCTCAGCGTGTATTTTCCCGGGGGTACCGCCGGGAGGACAAAAAGTCCGTCTTCATCGGAAATCGTTCCGGCGTTTAATTCCACGATGGTAACATTGGCACCGGCCAGAGGGAATTCATCTTCCGCATCTCTAACAATTCCCCGAATGGTTCCGGTCTGAGCCAGAACCAGTTGAATGCTCATCATCATCAGAAGAGCGAGTGTCGTAGTGAATCGCATAAGCCATCCTCCGGTTATAGGTGAATTGTCCATTAAAAAACCGTCTGCCTGAGTAGGGAGACGGTTTTTTTAAGTGAGAATAAATCCGAAATCGTTTCCTGTCATATCCGCCTCCCTACGCTGGTATTACCCAGTTCAGGTTCAAAGGGTGTACTCTCAGCCCGTTTTTTTTCGGGCACCCCTGACGGAAACATGGAGAATTTATGTTTATGAGGAAATAAAAGCAAGATGAAGTGAAAATATAGCGTGAAAAATAAAACGTGAAACGTAAATGTGTTGCGTGGTACGTGTTCCGTTGTTTTAAAGACTGAAAACTGCTACTGCCCACTGCCATTCCCTTTTCCTTTTTTGATCTTTAATCTTTATGCAGCCCACTGCCACGGTTGCCTGGTCCATTTACGTATTGCATGTCTGCTCCCTGGAGATACGTAAAAAAAGTAAAAATTTTATTCTGTGTCACCTTCACGTTTTACGTCTTCACGTTTCACGCTTCACTTGTCTGCCGTGGGGCGGAGGAACTACCTCAGTAAAACCATCTTCCGGGAAAACTGGTAAACGCCACCCCGGGCAGCACCGTTCCCCTTCACCGCAGCACTCGATACCCGCAGGCGATAGATGTACACCCCGCTGGCAACCGGATTCCCACCATCATTTCGACCATCCCAGCGCACCGAGTGCTCCCCGCCCGGCAATACCGTGTTTAACAGGCTGCGAACCCTCTGTCCCAAAATGTTATATATCTCCATCCGCACCCGAAAACGACGGCTGCCGGAAAGCACAAAGGGGATGGTGGTCTCCGAGTTAAATGGATTGGGATAATTTTGCAGAAGGGTAATGCGATCGGGAATTTGCTCAGGCGGTGTTTTGATATCGACGACAAAAGAGATGGTCTCACTCGCCGGATTGTTATAGGTATCATGCACTTTCAGGGTAAGGGTGTGCCCGCCGGAGGAGAGGTACGGCAGCGGATAACGCAGGGTGCCGTTCTGAAAACTTTCCGGCGAGTAGTAAAAGAAATCACCCACATGAAGCGTATCCTGCATGTTCCCATCAATGAAAACCATCGGATCGTGGTCTTCCCAGGTGGAGAGGTTGATGCCATTGGCATCGAACAACTCGGCAATCAGAATCGGGCTTTGTTCACCACTATCGCCGGCAGTCACGGAGAGATTGATTTGCGGCGGGGTGTTATCCGTGCCGCTGCTGTC
>RFIL01000322.1 GCA_003695285.1 Calditrichota bacterium | reverse complement strand
CCAAAAGAACCCAGATTTAACTTGCTTTCGTTGGTGGGGGCTGTGTTCTCGGTTTGCTGAAAATTGAACTGAAGGAAGCTTTTTAGAGGAATCTGATATTCGGTATTTAACAGAACCGATACGGTGTTAGAGAGGTTATCCACTCCAAAAGAAACATTGTCCTGACGATCATAGTTAAGCAGACTGATGGTCAATCGATTTTGCAGATCCGAAACCAGAAAATTATAACTGGTAGAGAATGTGATGGTGTTTGTGACGTTATCCTCAGGAGTTGCTATGGAGTTGGCAGTTTCACTGATTCCATTATCCCGACTGTAATTATTGTAACCAAAATTTAATGATGGCAGATTTCTCAAGGGAAAATAGGAGATGGTAAAAGCCATGGTACGATTGGTGGTGGTGGCAAGTTTTGTGTCCGCCACATTGTTTTGATATTGTTGATAACGGAGGTTTAAAAATAATTGATTTTCAAATAACCGGATATTATCAGCAATTGAAATACCCTTGGTATCCCGGAGAAGATACGGTTGCCCCAAACTATGAAACCCGTCCTGGACGTATTTGTACAGGATGGATAAATTATTGTTAAAATAATTCAACCTTAATTGTCCATGATAAGCTATCCCCGGGATGGGGATTAAATATTGATTCACGGTGATCACTTTAGTGATTTTATCATACAGGCTTTTGTCAATGTCGAGTCCTGCTTCTTCCAGTTTGGAAAAAGGAATGCTTTCGCCATCCAGAATATTGGGGTTGTAGGAACTTATGTTTGCGGTTCCTTCCAGCATAATCCGATTGTTGTCGAGGGATAGGTAAAGGTCAGTTCCTAATCCAAAATTTTCTTCGGGTTCCTTTCCATAGCGAATAGAGCTAACATCATCCCGCCCTTTGACCATGGTTATTCCAAACTGAAAATTTTTTCTGGCGCCAAAACTGGTTCGTACGGTCCAGAGCTTTCTCTTAAACGTTCCGGATGAGGTATCCACCGGGGCACCGGTAGTATCGGTGATGGTGCTTCCTTCAATTGCACGGCGGGTGAACCCGGTGGCTGCTTCTACATTTAGAAACTTTAAATAAACCTGTCCGTAGACCCCTCTGAGAAAAATGTTTTGCACCAGATAGGGATTCAGGCGTGGATAGGCATCTCCGCCGGTTACCCGAATGTAACGCCCATTCCAGAAGTTCCATTGCACCCACCCGTAGTAGCGATTGATAGGTTGTAAATTCTTTTTTTCCTGATTGGAAAGATAAATGCGAGAGCCAAATTTTACCTGAGGGGTTCCGCCTTTAAACGTAATCCCCAACCGGTTATACTGATTGGATTGGGTGCCATCCACGAGTTCTTCACTGCGTGCTTCGGCGAAGACATCTCCGCTATAAGTGAAGTTGCTGGTGGTGGGGGCTGGTCCTCTGCGGCGGATAGCGGTAAAATTCCAGGTTTTGGCAGCCAGCAGTCGACCGGAGCGATCATATAATTCCAGGCGTAATTTGTGCTTTCCGGGTGGAATTTCACGCGGAGCATAGGTCAAAAAATCATCAAAGACATTCAAAAAGCGGGCCTTGGATACATCCCAGGTGTCCAGAAACAACCGGGTGCGCTCCCGATCGATGACTGAACTATATTCAAAGAAAGAAACGGTGAGGATAAACTCATCGGTAAAAATTTCATCTCCAGGCTCAGGGCTGATAATCACCAAACCGGCATCCGATTCAAAACCTTCCTGAATAGCCACTTTAAAAAGGTCGATTTCCGGGGCTCCGGAAGGATAGGAGGAGTGGGAGCCATCAGCATATTCAATGTCCACAAAATATTCCACCAGACTACCAGAATAATCAGATAAATTCACTGACGCCAGATACCGCAGTCCCTCCCGTCGGAGTGTGTATGTCTGAAAGTTGATTTCGCTAACCTCGCGGTAATAAAGCCGGACATCCTGAATGGGGATTGAGGAGTGATTAAGCAGTTCCAGCGACAAATGCAGGTATTGATTGTCATCCAGGTAGGGGGTGGTGGTAAAATTAACTTCCACTCGTTCATATCCCAGTATCCATGTGGGGGATAACATCATCAAAAATATGAGCAATCCAAATAAGTTTTTTTTCTTCATGGCTCTATTCCTGTACTTCGATTCTTAACGTTTTTGTTTCCCCATTTGAGTTTTGAAATTCAATATCCAGAGTGCGACTACCTCCGGAATCTTCATCATCGCTTGGAATTTCACCGTCTCTGGTTAATTGTACGGTGGGCATCCGATTGCGTGAGGTAACGATGGCCGTCTGACCGGCTCCCACCAATACTTTTCCAGCGTTGTTTTTAACTTCAACAACACCATCCAGACAGATAACATGGGTTTCCCCGCTCTGTCCGAATTGAACAACCCAGAATTGGGTTCCCTTCACCGAAGCCACAGAAGTAGGCGTGGTAACCCTGAAGGAACCCTTTGGCTTAAACAGACTGGCGAAAAAGGATCCGATTTCTACAAAGATATTCTTTTCAATTTTATCTTCTTCTCGTTTACCCTCAATCACGCACACAGATTTTTCTTTTATCCGAAGTAAACTTTTGTCATCCAGAAACTTGATAGCGCAGTAAGCTCCGGCTCCGGTTTCCAGCTTATCCCCATCTTTGAGGACTTCTCCTTTTTTTACCTGCCTGCTCTGAGTGGATTTAGAGGGGGTTATCTTCACAATTCCCCGCACTTTGATAACCACCGCAACCTGATCCTGTGCATATAAACATCCCAGGCTCAGGAAAATTAGAATGATTAAGAGAGGATGAATACGTTTCATAATCTATCCCTTCCGTAATAACACGGTTAGTACTAGTACACTTCAACTTTCTTTATTGTGATTTGACCCTGAACCAACTTGTTTAATAAATCGATTAACACCGAAACATCTGATTGCGACCCTTCAAAAGAGAGGTTACCGGTGGGTTCGTAACCCTGTTCGCGTAATTGTGCCAGAACATTCTCATAATCCGGTCCTAATAATTGTTGCAGAAAGGCCAGAATCTGCTGAGAGTTGGTGGCCGCTCTTGAGAGATCAGCGATCTTAAAACGGAATAAATCGCTCTCCAGAATCTCTTCCCCGGTACCGGTAGCTACCACAGATTCGACAAACCAGTAGT
>RFIL01000005.1 GCA_003695285.1 Calditrichota bacterium | reverse complement strand
GCAAGCGAATAAAAGCGATGCAACCAATAACAACATAACCTTGAATGACTTTTTCCCGGGTTTCATAACCCTTCTCCCAATGCTTTCATTGTTCTGCTTGGGCCATAATCTATCTGCTGCCCTTCGTCACTTATGACCCATAACAAGCAAAATCACTTGCCGCCAAATCCAACGCCACAGATTGTGGGACCTTGACAAATAAGTAAAATACTCTAAAGCCACATAGCATTTAATGGTCAAGTGCTATTTGGATTGTTAGGCTGAAGACTGTTACTTTAATAATAAAAGTTTCCTTGATTCGATATACTGTTCTGTGATTAACCGATACAAATAAATGCCACTGGGCAATCTGCTCGCATCCCACTTTACCTGATACTCACCACCAGGTTGATATTCATTTACCAAACTTTCAATTTCTTCATCTATTATATTGTATACTTTATTTTGAACGTAACTTGATTTTGGAAGAAAATAGCGAAAGATGGTTGATGAATTAAAGGGATTCGGATAATTAGGGAATAAAAGGTACTCCATTATTTGATTAGAGTTACTACTTTCTATATCAGTTAAAGATTGAGAATATTTAATGGTAGTAATAATTGTCCAATCCCACATACCTAAATAATTGTATTTTCCTTTATAGCCAACAATGTAAAGATTTGCATTATCATCTATTTTAATATCGATGGGGGTGTCTTCAAGACTGTCAGGACTGTCGTATCTCGCAACCCATTGCTCCAATCCTTGGGGGTTATATTTAATAGTTAAAATATCCCAAAATGTACCCATATGAGGATAAGCATCATCGAAATCTCTGGTAAATCCAGTAACATAAACATTTTGGTCAGCGTCAATCACCATTGCTTTTGCAGTCTCTTGTTCATGTTCTATCCCATCATACTTCTTAACCCACTCTTGAATTCCGTTTTTATTATATTTGATTGTAACAAAATCCCCTAAACTATATCCTGTAATATAGACATTACCTGCACTATCAATCACTATGTCATTTGGTGATTCAAAATAATATGAAGAATCATAATGCGCAATCCAACTTTGTGCTCCTGAGTTTGAATATTTTATGGTGGTAATATCTTCTCCTGAACTTATTTCATAACTACTGCCGGTTATATAAACATTTCCCGAGTCATCAATGGCAATTGCCTTAGGTATATCTTCAAAATCTGCAGAACCGTTGTAACGCGCAACCCACTCTTCCATCCCATCAGCGTTATATTTAATCGTAGCGAAATCATAATTTTGGTTGTAAAAAAGTCCACTTTTACCAGTGACATATACATTACCAAAAGAGTCGATGGCGATAGCTCTCGCTGCATCCAACTCATTATCAGGACCATTATAGTATGCGGTCCATTGTTGAACTCCCTCAGAATTATACTTAATTGTAAGGAAATCATAAAAACCGTTATATGCAGTACTGCGCCCCGTGATATAGACATTTTCAGAATCGTCAATCACTAAAGCTGTAGGGACGTCGTCATCATTACTATTCCCATTAAATATTGAAATCCATTGAATAATTCCACTTGAATCATATTTTAGAGTTACAATATCGGATTGAAAATTTGATTCGGAGCACCATCCAGTAATATATATATTGCCTGACCTACTAATTGCAATATCAACAGCTCTGTCTGCTGAACTCCCAACCCCATGATCATAATAATGATACCATTGTTCTATCCCCTCTGTCTTATATTTAATTATAGCATAATCTGAAAAGGTCGGTAGATGACTATTTGTCCCTCCTATTACCAAACTACCTTGCTCATTTATTGCCAATCCTACAGGTTTAATTAAGGAATCTGTCCCTACAAAATCCCTGACCCATTCTAAGTTCACTAATGAATTTTGCGCAAAAAGGCCTCCTATTAATCCATTTAAATAAAATAACAAATAATATTTTCTAACAATTGAGATCATGATTCGATTTTTCTCCGTAGTTATTTATAAAGTCTAACTATATTTAGTCTTTTGACACGAACCATGGGAATTAGCTCAAACTTTGTTAAGTGATATTTAAGTTTTCTAGTAACAGGGTCTTATAGCTTTTGTTCGTTCTTGAAATGTAGCCTGGAATAACTTTTTTCTACTTTTCAGCTGTACACCTCTTTTGCTCTAAAGTATAAAAAGGGTCGCCGGATAATAAATTCTGGCGTAGTTGGTTTTAAAATGGGCCGCTAATTTGTCAAAAGTCCAAAACTATATAATTAGCTGAGAAACATGATAACTTTCTTATGTCTATTATTAGCCAAAAATGTGAAGTAGATGAACCACCTGTTTTCTGAGACCTCATTATCTCCGCTCATCGGAAGCAGAACAAGACAGGCAAACCGGTGGAGTATAATACTCGGGGGAATTTTCCGTCAGTGCATGATCTTTTGATGAGTGCATAAAATATATGGATGTGATAGAAAATATTCAAAGCATTTTTGGGAACTGTTCAGCCCACCCCATAAGGGGCTCCTCCCAGTTCAAACAAGCAAAAGAATCTAAAAAGAAAAATGCCAAAATTTCATTGTTCTGATGGGAATCTTGCTATAATGTAGGCTTATTTCCCATTACATTTCCCGTTTCAGTTTCTCCACGATTTGCCAGACCGCCATTTTAACTGCCGGGGTGCGGTAGGGCTGGAGGGCGGAGGGTCTAACTTTACCAGCCGCGCCTGGAGGATTCCCTTTTTACCGCCACCCAGAAGGTTTGCTGGTAATCTGCATCTCTGGCAATTACCCGCAGTAAGAATTTTCCATCCTCAATCGCCCGGTAGCCTTCCTTTACAATAAACATTTGCTTCTGCTGTTGTTGCTTGTTTTCTACAAGGTTCTCTATATCCGTTTCCCGAAGCTCTCTATTTACAAAAACATGGGGCATGGCAGTGTCCTCCAACAGTCGATGGATGGTTGAAGATTTGATTTTCCGGGCGGTTAACCGGTAGGTGTGGCGACCCATCTCCCGCCATTTTTACTCGTATTTGGTGGTAACCGCTCGCTGCGGGTCTTGCTCCACCGGTTACGACTCGAAACAGGGGGATGGCTTCACTCAAGTGAAACGGATGGTTTTGCTGAAATGACAGAAAAAAAATAAGGGAGGTGCCATGCATGTCGAAACTTGCTGCTGTTTCTTTGCACAAGAGGCAGCAGCAAGTTCGCAAAATGCGGCAATTTTGTGTTGGAGGAAAACATCAAGAAAGTTTAGGAACCCATATCTGGAATGTCTTTGCTTACCGGTTCAGCAAACTATCCCTCCGTTTATTCCATCTTACCCAGTCTAATTGAGCGTCCTGTTCTGGATCAAATTCGGCGATGCTCCTTGTGCCGTCCGGTTTAATGACGATTTGTTGTTGGGCTTTAACGATTTCTACCCATACCTCAACAGAAACCTCCGTTGGACCCTGCACCTGAGTGGGGGCAGGAACCTGTGTTGGGGGAGGAACTTCTTGTGGTTTGGGTTTGGGTTGAGGACGGGGGGGCGCTCCCGGTGTGGGTACTTTTGGGGGAGGAGGAGTCACCGCCACCTCACCTTCATACACTCGTACTTCAGTGGTGCTATCTTCCTGAGCATCCACCCGGTAGATTGTCCCACGAACAGCAATTACAGCTGAGGGGGATTTTACCCGTAAATAATCATCCCTAGAGAATATTTTTTTGATATTTGCCCAGATTTTCCCCAGGCTCAAAGACATCTCCGCTTTGACTGTTTTTTCAGTAACCAGGGCTTCTTCCAGAGTGAAAATGGAGTTCTCATCAATTCGAAATACATCTCCATTCCTGAGGGTTATTTCACAGCGGCTCTCTTTTTTCGTTTCAATCTTATCTCCTGGATATACTTCCATGTTAAACTGGGCATATTTCAATTCGGAAGTGCCTGCGGGAATAACGAATACCCTGTTTAAGGGAAACGTGATTTTTCCGATGGGTTCTTTGGAAGTTTGCATAGCAGACAAAAGAATGAAGAAGAAAGGAATCAAGAATGTGAACCAGATTATTCTTCGCATAGGCCTCTCCAGGATTTTATTGAATTCCGCTTGCTTAACAGCAAGATAAAGAACAACCACTCAGAAATTCAATAGTAGAGTAAAATTGCTGTTATTTAATTCTTACATAATCTCCAACCTGCATGCGGCTACCGGAGGAAATAATTGCCTTACAAGCTTTTCCGTTGGCCACATCCTGGACCACTTTGATTTTTCCTACCATGCTTTCCTCACTTCCCAGGGATAAACCGGTATCCGGGTCAATCAATTCTTCTCCAGGATGATACACCACAAATTCCATTCCCGGTTGAACTCCTCCCGCTGAACCCGGTTTCATATACACTGTACCATCAGGGTTCACTTTTATTATTTTCCCCTGCCACGGGATGTTCACCATTGCTTTCTCAATAAATTGAACACATTTCTCGATTGATTTCCGGGCCGCTTTTCCAAGGATGGTCTGATCCCAGGTGGTTGGATTGCCGAAATCAATGTCTTCAAATCGAACTTTATCCAGACTTCGAGATTTTGCTTTACCTTCAGCAGATTCAGCCAGTAGGATTTCTCCGGTAGTGGTGTTGATCAACCGTATATCCACAACCGAACGTGCTTCTCTGGAGGTAAGCTTTGCCCCGATGCCCTTTAGGGCTCCCCCAATGGATGATTTCTTTTCGCCAAATTCGGAAACGCTACCGGTAACGATTAATTCTACCCCGAGGAGTTTGCCTACTTGTGCAGCGCTTTGGGGGGTTACAGCCCCGCTGAGCCCGAGTCCCTGTTCAGCTAACACCTTATCCAGCTCTTCTCGTTCGATCACGATAAATTTTTCGGTTTTAACCAGAGAAGTCACCAGCATATCTGCCAGACCCCGCCCGATATTATGTCCGTAACCGGCACGATCTTCAAAATCCACCACTGCTATTCGTTTCTTTAAATGTTTTAAGCTTTGTGCAGGAATACTGAAAAAGACAGTGCTTAAAAGAGTAATCACTATAACGAAAATGAATTTATTATATACCTTGGTTCGAAGCATGGGTTTCTCCTTATCTGGTTGATATAATGGTCCATGGTTAGAGATTTGAACACGAGATTCAATCAGGGGTCTGGGATTCATTTTAGCTGTTGGTTTAGATACCTGTCCGTCTGCTCTCCCGGAAGGGATGAAAGCACAATACATTCCCTTCGTAAGAGAATGTATTGTGCGATTCCGATGATCACTTCAGACTTAATTTGATAATGATTGCGTTGGCTGTGGTATTTACCACTTGTACCTGGTAAGGGCTAAAATCCTTTAAAACCAGTTCTTCTGCGATTTGGTTGGTGGTGCCACGAGTTTCCAGCTCCAGTAAACCGGTATTAGCGGAATAATCTCTTTGATAAATATTCTGTACTCCGCGAACATAGGTTTTAACCATATTCTTAAATTTGACGAAATCCCGGAATGAGGGAATGTTGAGGATACGGAGTTGTACGGTATTGCTGCTGTAGACTTCACTGCGCCAGCTTTCCAGGATTTTACGGCTGAGGTCTTCCGCCGCAAGGGCAGCCGCTTTCTGTAGAGCCTGTGTGCCTCCGGTCATCTGATCGATATGAGCTGCCGCTGCATGTTGAGAAGTGGTCGCAATGATCCGTCCATTGTCCGCCTGAACCGCACGTAAGTTGATGGTTGCCTGACAGGAGACCATCCCGGCGCTTTTCAGGACTGAGGGCCCACCTGAAGCCGGTTTTGCGATTGCTTTTCCGATAATCAATACCTCAGCACCACTTTCAGAAGCGATGGCACGAGCCATGGCCGCATCGCCTTCGATGGCTGCCAGAATAGCATCTTTCTGCAGGGAATGAGCGACTACGTTTTTATCCACAAAGGTAAATCCTTTTTCCAGGAATTTGTTGGTGAGCTCTGTTTCCGTCGTATTCAAATCTACCGCATAGGAATGGTAATAACGATCCATATTCTGTTCTTCAATCAAGACCATTAATCGGGGCTTGTTTTTCTGACGAATCAGTAACCCAATGGCGTTGAGATCATTTTCCAGATCCCCTTTCTTTACAACTGCCTGAATGGTTACTTCCAGAATATTATCGCCTCGCTTGGTAGAGCTGACCGTTTCGTAGCTTTTTACATACCCCATTGTTCGGGAGTAGATTCGATCTTCCACCACCTGATAATTTTCAACCAACACATCTGATTGGACCATTGTGCCAATCACCTGTTCAACGGCATTGCGGAGGGCATTGGCCAGTGCATCATCATAAGCCTTGGCCTCATCTCCACCGATGATGGCGCCCATTCCTTTGGCAAGCACTTTTTGCTCTTCGCTACTTTGCTGAGTTGGAGTTTGGGCGAACAATGCCGTCACCAGGCAAAGTAAGAATCCCAGCCTGAAAATTGTTGAGTGTTGTTTTCCGTTCATAGTTGTCTGTACCCTATAGCTCAGCTTTCAGTTTTCGGATAATATTTAATGCTTCAGTTCCATTTACCCCTTTTAAAGGACGAAAGGTACCATCATCAAAACCGGGCATGATATTTCGGGTACTTACTACCATGATGGAGTTAAAAATCGGACTGGTACTGTTAACATCAGCAAAGGGAGAAGTGGAGCCAAAGTAACGTGTTTCCAGTTTGGGATCATTCCAATACCGCATCAGGAATTTTTCGATAATGCGGGCAAATTCACCCCGATTGACTTTTTCATCAGGATGGAAGGTGCCATCAGGATAGGTTTCCATGGCCCCTTTTTCCAGAGCTTCTACAATAAAAGATTTTGCCCAGTGGTCTTCGGGTACATCGGGTGGTAAAGCAGGGCCTGCTGACTCAGGTTCTCGTTTGCCCATAACGCTCTGAGTGGGAGGTCGCCAGGCGGATTGTTCCTGAGTTTGTGGTGCCTGCCGGAAAATTTTTTCCAGGGGTAATTCCAGAACGAACAACACCGCCACGTCAGAACGAGTAATTTCTTTTTTACTGGCAATCTTCTTTAATTCCGGACGCTGCCCGGTGGTAGCTGTTTTATAGGCTGCCAGGTCTTTAATCGCTTTGCTGGCTTTCATGTTCAGCCGATCAATTTCCAGTACCTGTTGATATGCCTTTTGAGCTTCATCATAACGGTCTGCTTCTTTGTAGATATCACCGAGAGTTAACCAGGCTTCAATTTGTGCGGCTCGTTTATCCGGGACCGAAGAACCGGGAATATCTTTGATGGCATCCTTTGCTTCATCGATGGCATCATCATATTTTTCCTGTTTGGCCTTGATACGGGCCCGAGCAATTTTGGCTAACACCCATTTCCCATCGAGATCCAGGGCTTTATTTACCGCTTCTTCAGCAGCCTTCAGATCATTCTGCTCCAGATATATCCAGGCCATCCCTTCATAAGCGGGTGCAAATTTGGGATTCAGACTGGTGGCTTGTTTGAATTCAAACATGGCATCATTGAATTTTTCCTGACCTAACAGGGCTTTTCCCCGATCATAATGGACTTCCGGAGTATCGACTTCTGATCGGGCTTCCCGGACTTTTTCACCTCCACCACAGCTGATCAGGGCAATGGTCAAAGATAAGAGCATCAAGGTTGCAATAATTCGTTTCATGGTATTCCCCCTCTTAGTCTAAGATGAACATAACTTTGCATTGTTCAAGAAAATTGAGATTGGCGGCGGCATTGCGGATGAGTTGGGCATCTTGATTGCTGATGACCACATCCGTTTTATTCTTACCGGTTGCACGCAATGCTTTTATCACCAGAGGATTCCCTTTTACACGATCATTCATCTGGGCGCGATTTAAATCTTTCTCGTATCCCACCACCCCAATTTGTACTGCATAGTCACGACTGACATATCCGGTTCCATATACTTCGTTGCCCATTTCATCAAGAATTTTAGGGGCTAATGCCGGTCGAAGGCCCAGACCGGTGGCATCAACAATCAATCCGGTATACACATTGCCGGCTCCCGGTTGAGGAGTTCCCGGGCTGGGATAACCGGAGGGTTGCTGTCCCTGAGGGGGGAGTCCTCCCGGAATTTGTGAGAGAATTTCATAAAAGGAAGAAAGCGGAACTTCCACATCCACTTCGATATCGCCGGTGGACATATAGCGAGTATCTACGATCCGAAAGTTACGTACAATCCCTTCTACCTGAGTGTGAATGACATCGCTGGTGACCATCGCATTTTCTACAGTTGTCTCGGAGTTGATGTACATTCCCTTCACCATCTGTAGAAGGTTGCGTAAGGCAACGGTCTTGGCAGCTTCAATAGCACTGGCACGTTGAGCACCGGGGGGCAAATTAGGATTTGGTGCACCATATCCGGTTGCCCGGACGACCTGATCGGTCCAGTTAATGCCACCCATTCCGGGTTGGTGTTGATAATACTGGGCACTCAATGCCATGGACAATAGGACTATGCATAGCACAGTAAAAACACGTTTCATGGTGATCCTCCAGAAATTTTAGTTGAAAGGCAAGAAAATGTATATGTTTTCACTAATCAAGGTTGTGATTCGAGTCAACAACTTTGATTATGTGTTAATCGGTAAGGAAAAATGGTAAGAATGAATTTAGAGCGGGAGACGGGAATCGAACCCGCGACCCTCAGCTTGGGAAGCTGATGCTCTGCCGACTGAGCTACTCCCGCAAAGAACAAACAAAATTTATAAGTATTAAATCATTCTGTCAAGGCTTTTATAAATAAGAATTTATTAGTAGTGGTTATTAATTTGAAACCTCCTGGGTTACAACTTTCAAACAAGTCAAATAAAATTGAATCTTCGGAAGATTTTTGGAAAAACTAATATTAAAAATTTTTAACGAAATCAAAAATACTTGTTTTTTCTTTTTTTACTCACTTTATTGTATAAAGAATGGTCGATTAACTATGTTTTTTTAAATTTGTGATATTTAACATTTTTTTAAAAAATGGATCGATTAATATATAAATTTTTTCTTTGACTTGCTCCCTTCTATTTCTTATATTGAATTCCCCTTTTGTGTATTTGGTTGTTTCTAATAAGTTTAACTAAACAGCGGGGCAGTGGATGGCACAAGAGCTACGTTCCCTCCGTTCCAGGCATCGTTTTTCCTTAGAGAAGTACTTAGATGAAATTAGTCAAATCCCTTTACTCACCCCAGAGGAAGAGATTGCCCTCACCCGCAGGATTAAGCAGGGTGATGCCGAAGCTCTCGAAAAGTTGATTCGGGCAAATCTTCGTTTTGTGGTGAAAGTGGCCAAGGAGTATCAAAACCAGGGATTGCCATTAACGGATTTGATTAATGAAGGGAATCTCGGGTTGATAAAAGCCGCCAAACGGTTTGATGAAACCCGTGGTTTTAAGTTTATCTCCTATGCTGTCTGGTGGATACGTCAGTCAATTCTGAAATCACTGGCTGAGTATTCGCGGGTGGTCCGTCTTCCTTTAAATCGGGTGGGCTTGATTAGCAAAGTGAATCAAATGGTTCGCGAGCTGGAGCAAAAATATAATCGAGAACCCTCCTTCGAAGAGCTCTCCGATAAAATGGAATTATCCATCCCGGATATCTCTGAGGCAATGAGTAGTAGCGCCTTTCATCTTTCCCTCGACCAGCCCATCCATCGTTCTGAAGAGGGAACCATGAAAGAGATTATCCGCAATCCGGACAGTGTGATGCCCGATGGTGAGTTGGTAAAAGAGTCCCTGCGTCAGGAAATCAGACGTGTGTTGAAGACCTTAACTCCACGGGAAGAAAAAATTATCAAGATGTATTTTGGTGTTGATTATGAACGTCCTTATACCCTGGAAGAGATCGGGGAGCGCTTAAAGTTAACCCGGGAACGCGTACGTCAAATTAAAGAGCGGGCTCTGGTTCGCCTTCGTCATCAATCACGCTCGCAAAATTTACGATTGTTCTTGTAATTTCATTCTGCTCATTCTAAGTTTCTTGTTCATTCGTAATGAATGCTCTGGAAGTGTTATTGCCGCAAAGGAGTGGAAACTGGTGTTAAGCGTGGAGGAATGTTCAGATTGAAAACATTAATGACGAGTGTTTCCGGTGTACGAGGGATTGTAGGAGATTCATTAACTCCTGAAGTGATAGTTAAGTATGTGAATGCTTTTGCCCAGCCATTAGCCGGTCAAACCGTTGTCGTCGGGGGTGACCCTCGTGTTAGTCAAAATTTTATCCGACCTTTGGTTAAATCAGTTCTTCTGGCCAGTGGTTGTGATGTGATAGATATAGGTATTACACCAACCCCTACCGTAGAAATTCTTACCAAAAGATTAAAAGCAGCCGGTGGCATTGCCATTACTGCAAGTCATAACCCCATCCAGTGGAATGGTTTAAAATTTATTGGACCGGATGGATTTTTTCTACCGGAGGGTGAAATATCCCACCTTTTTCAACGGGCTGATTATGGAACACCTCACTACGTTAATTGGAAGGATCTGGGCAAGGAGGAAACTTATCCCCGGGCCATTGATGAACATCTTCAGCTAATTTATGAGTTGCCTTTTATCAATGTGGATTTGATCCGTGAGAAGAAATTTAAAGTTGCGTTGGATTGTGTAAATGGTGCCGGTGGAACAATCATACCGAAATTGCTGGAGCATCTGGGATGTGAGATGATAGGGCTGAATGTAGAACCCACGGGAGTATTTGCGCATACCCCCGAACCGGTGCCGCAAAATTTAGGAGACCTTTCTGAGGCGGTGACAAGGGAGAAGGCTCACCTGGGTATTGCTGTCGATCCGGATGTTGATCGTTGCGCCATTATTGGCAATGATGGGAAGCCCATCGGTGAAGAGCTCACTCTGGCACTGGCGGTAAAATTTATCCTGAGTAAGCGGATGGGACCGGTTGTGGTAAACCTATCGACCTCCCGGGTTATTGATGATATTGTACAGTATTTTAATTGTATTTTATATAAAACTAAAGTCGGGGAAATTAACGTTTCCGAAAAGATGCGAGAAGTCAATGCAGTCATTGGAGGAGAGGGAAATGGAGGCGTCATCCTCCCCGATATTCATCATGGACGGGATGCCGTGGTAGCTGTGGCATTGACCCTGCAGCATCTTGCCGAATGGGGTGGCTCCTTAACCGAATTAGTGCAGACTTTGCCCCAGTATTATATTCTGAAAGACAAGGTTCCTTTAGGTGAAGTCAATCCGGAAAAAGTGTTGGCTTACTTTTCGGAGAAATATCAATCCGAGAATCTGGACTTTACCGATGGGTTAAGAATCGACCGCTCAGATAGCTGGATTCATCTGCGAAAATCCAACACGGAACCGATTATGCGGGTGATTGTTGAAGCTCGTACTCCGGAAATCAGCTGGCAAATTTTGCAACAGGTGAAAGAGGAAATTGTTAATTTAAACAAGGATGAAGCTTAACGAGATTAATTTATAGGTTTTTGCATTTTTAGATGGTTTGTACCAGATAATTTTTGTGGATTTTTTCCCGGCCCCTTTAAGTAGAGAAAGTGGGGGACGGGTTTTTTGTTTTATTTTTTTACCGTTAAAACATACATGGTTTTCAATAAGGATTCATAAGCTCAGAGGGAATTATGACCCCATATGAAGTTATTGCGCGAAAAAGGGATGGGCATAAATTGACGGCGGAAGAGATCGAATTTTTTATTTCCAATTATATGAAAAACCGTATTACCGATTATCAGATGGCAGCCATGTTGATGGCCATATACCTGCGGGGGATGGATTTTGAGGAGACCTCAGCCCTCACCCAGGCATACATAAATTCAGGGGATACCGTCAATCTCTCTGACATCCCGGGAATAAAGGTTGATAAACACAGTACCGGAGGGGTAGGGGATAAAGTCTCGCTGATTCTGGCACCCCTGGCGGCCAGTTTGGGGATTGTCGTTCCAATGATGTCCGGAAGAGGATTGGGACATTCCGGAGGCACTCTTGACAAGTTGGAATCCATTCCGGGATTTCGGACCGATTTGTCACTGAAAGAGTTTAAAGAGGTCCTCAAAAAAATCGGGGTCTGTATGATTGGTCAAACCCGGAAATTAGTTCCGGCAGATAAACGAATTTATGCCTTACGCGATGTGACGGCCACGGTGGATTCTATCCCTCTTATTTCTGCCAGCATCATGAGCAAAAAAATAGCCGAGGGGATTGACGGATTAGTTCTGGATGTAAAATATGGAAATGGCGCCTTTATGAAAGACCCCCGGGATGCAGAAAATTTAGCTATCAATCTGCTTAAAATTGGTTCTCAATTCAACAAGGAAGTTGTGGCGGTGTTAACATCCATGGAACAACCATTGGGGTTAGCGGTTGGGAATTGGTTGGAAGTTCGGGAAAGTCTGGAATGCCTCAAAGGGGATGGGCCGGAGGATGTCATGGAAGTTACTTACCTGCTCTGTGCCCATATGCTAAAGATAGCCCGAAAGGTGACTACCACGGAAGAGGGGATAGAGAAGTGTCAGGAGGCAATTAAAACTGGTGCGGCCTATGAGAAATTTAAAGAAATTGTTCGGGAGCAGGATGGAGATCTAAGCTATATTGAACATCCCGAGAAATATCCGGAGTGTGAATATATTTTCCCCCTCATCTCCAACCAGGAAGGCTTCATCTCCTCCATCGATACCTTTCAAATAGGGATGGCTTCTGTTGAACTGGGAGCCGGGCGTCTTTCGGCTGAGGATGATATCGATCCGGCCGTGGGTATATATTTCCACAAAAAAGTAGGAGCCAAAGTTTTTCCCGGTGATGTCATTCTGGAGATTCATGCAAATGATCAGGAAAAATTGAGGAAAGTGGAAAAACGGATTGAGGCGGCCATTACCATCTCAACGGTAAAACCGGAAGTACCAAAATTAATTTTAAAGGAAATTATACAGGATGCCTAATGGTTGTC
This sequence comes from Calditrichota bacterium, assembly GCA_003695285.1. Lineage (GTDB taxonomy): Bacteria > Calditrichota > Calditrichia > RBG-13-44-9 > J075 > J075. The sequence continues at coordinate 1,888 of RFIL01000005.1, read as the reverse complement.
GGTGGCGATTATAGATTTGTGACATCCAGTTCTCAGGTGCGGCATTTATGCCTCATTTTTTTAATTGTATGAAAATTATATAGTTATATCCACATGTTTTGGAAAATAGAGACATGAATGTCTCTATCCGATTATCTTACCATTTCGACCTTATTCTTTTAATTTCTTATAATTATTGAACATAGATTTATTCATCCATTTATGGCAAACCAATTGTAAAGGGCTTTAATATTATCAATGTTTTAAAGCAAGAGGTTGGGAGGAGAAAGCTTTTGATTTTATAGATAGAAGTAGAATCGTGCAATTACTGAGAGGGTGGGTCGTCTATGAAGAAAACAGGGTTATTAAGTTTCGGGTTGTTATGTCTTTTGTTGAGCACTGTGGGGTATTCTCAGATTCATTATAGGGCCTCGCTGTCATCTTCAATTTATGCTCTGGAGACCCCGGAAGCAGTACAAAGAGGGGATTATTATCAGGGTGTTCAGCTTCGGCTCTATCCATTTTCCAACCGTCAAATTTATTTCAACACATACTTCCGTTTGGCAAAACTGGGTTCCTCTGCATGGGAAGAGAAGTTTTATAATTCATATATCCACTGGAATTCCCAGGACAAAAGATGGCGGGTTCGAGTTGGGCGACAATTTCTTTTCCAGGGAGTGGTTAATGGTACCATGGATGGAGTGACATTTACGGGTAATATTTCTCCCAAACTGAAATTTACGGTTGTCGGTGGGGTAGAGGCTCCCTATCAAAGAGAATTTAGAGTGGTGAATACTGATAGTGCTTTCTGGGGAGGAGTATTGAACTTCAAACCAACCCGAAATCATCGTATCCAGTTCAGTTATATCAATCGAACCAGAAATAATGAATCCATCTGGAATCTACTCGGTCTGACTTTCACAGGGCGGTATCGGAGTAACTGGATTTATCTCTTTCAACTGGAACACAATCTCCAATCCGGAAAATTACAGGGGGTAAGATCCAGGGTTACCTATAATCAAGACAAATGGTCTTTAAGTGGAGAAATTAATTCCCAGAAACCGCGTGTGTTTGAAGATTCCTTTTTCAGAATTTTTGTATTGAACCCTTTTGTTCAATTGCGGACGGCTGCAACATATGAATTCAATACCATTCAGTTAGGGGTACAATATCTGTTTACGAAGTATGAGGAAGATCAGACGAATCAGATAATTGCAACTGTAGGAAAACGGTGGGGAGTTATTGGTGTCATCTATCAAAATGGTTTTGCAGGTGATAATATAGGCTTATATGGAGATGTACGCTATCCGTTGCGGCCCTGGCTTTCTATAAAATTGAAAAGTAGTTATTATAACTATCAACGACACGCTGTCCTGGTTGGAGAAGAAGCAACCGCATTTTCGGCAGGTGTGATTTTGAGACCATACCCATCCCTGTCGGTCCATGCAGAGGTTCAACAAGGCATCAATTCTTTTTATAAAAACGATTTTCGTGGTTTGTTCAGAGTACAATATCTAATTCAGAAGCAGTAATTGGCTAATGCTCAGTAGTTTGTGTGTAAAATCAGGAGAAGAGGGTCAATGAAATTTACGTTAATATCCATTGGGTTTGCGATACTTCTGCAATTCACCCATTTTTTATATGCCGGGGAACAGAAGGCAGATACTACTTTTTCTCATAAACGTCACGTAATTGAAGAGCAAATTGAGTGTCTGGATTGCCATTCAATGGTCAATGTCAGCCGAAAAGGTACCGATGATTTATTCCCAACCGAAGAAGTCTGTCTGGATTGCCATGATCAAGGGGAGGTGGTAAATCCGGCTACTTTTTCCAGAATCACTGCATATAATCCCAAGTTTTCGCACCAAAAGCATCTGGAGGAAGGGTTGGAGTGTCAGAGTTGCCATTC
>RFIL01000321.1 GCA_003695285.1 Calditrichota bacterium | reverse complement strand
TAATCCACAAGCAGTTCTGCAAGCCAAACCCGGAATGCCAAAATCATTTAGCACTGTTAGGGCTAAAGCCTCTCTGGTATGTAAATTCTTCTGATGTAGCCAGAGCACACGTATTAATCGTGTAAATTCTTCAGAGGTTCAACTTGCTCCTTGTGACGATAAAAGATTAATAACAATCCACCTATAGTACTGACAGCCATGGGAACCAGTGTATTTAAAAAGGAAAGAGATAAAGCCTCTGCAGTTGTCACTCCAAGTCGGGGGATCAATAGCACATATCCGGTATCTCGTACCCCTAAGCCATTTATCGAAGGGAACAATCCCATCACAAACGTTACCGGTATGACCAGAAACAGATAACTGATGGTTACCTCATGTAACCCCAGAGATAGAGCCAGTACATAGTTCATCATTATAAGTAACAACTGACATCCGATGGAAATCAAATAACCATACAGAATCGTTATTTTCTGATTACGAAAACCGTGAATAACGGCCAGCACCTGCTGGATTTTCTCCCCAATCCCAAACCAGGTTACCCGCTGGAGAATGGAACTGGTAATTCGAAACAATTTTTCATTCAAAAGATTTACCAGTACAAAGAGCACAAAAGCCAGCAGCGATACGGTGATAATAATGAGCTTCGAAGTATAAAAATATTGTGCCGCCCATATTAAGGAAAGAGAGCCCAGGGTTAATGTGGCCAGGACTCCCAGAATTCTCTCAAAGAGCACAATACCAATGCTACCCATCTTATCTCCGTTGGAACGGGCGGCATTGTATGCTCGGCTAACATCACCACCGATAGTGGTTGGCAAAAAATTGTTAAAAAAATACCCGATCAGATAAAACACCAGTAAATGCCAGTATCCGGGAGATATCCCCGACTGTTTTAACAATATCTGCCACCGAAGCGTGAACAGAAATAACGCTGCCAGAAAAAGCAATACCGCTAAGCCGAAGTAGGTATAGTCTGCACTACTCAGCGTTTGATAGATTTTCTGGATATCAGCGATATATATTAAATAGACTAATAGTCCAAAACTAACCAGCGCACGAAGCGAGTTCACCAGGAACGCTTTCATCCTTGAACCCCCTGAAGTATGGGTTTACTGCTCTTCCTTGAGTTTTTGAAGCTCCTCTAATTTTTTCTTAGCGTATTCATCGTCCGGTTTCTTTTCCAGCCGTTTTTCAAGTAATGCAATTGCCTGATCATACTGCTTTAATTCTGCCTGTAAATCTATCATTTTCTTAAATGAATTCAGAGTCAGGCTTTCCATAATATCTGCTTTTTGCTGCGGGGTCATCTGATCAAAGAATTGGGGATTTCGTAATGCGGTTCGGATATAGTTTTCCACTTTGGGACTCTCCGGATTGGTCTCAATTTCCTGGAAAAAGGTTTGATACGCTTTGAGTGCCAGTTCTTTTTCGCCGTAATCTCCGGCCATATCTCCAAACATTTGCAAATCCCTCAGACCAAATTTCCCAAGAGATAAGGAATCCACCTCATAGACACCGGCAAGAAAACCATACAATTTAATTACCCGTGAGAACTGTGGATTGGTGTAGGGAATGACCTCCGGAGGCATCACCTGATAGGCTTTCTGCACCACTTCCCGGAACCGTTCTTTATCTTTATTTGCCAGATAGTAATTGGCCAGCTGGAAGAAGGCAGAACGGTAGTTTTGCAAAAGTCCTATGATGTTATTGTTATAATACACATCAGGATTGTTCAAATTCCGGAACTTAAACTTGTGCATCAAATTGTCATACATTAAGTCCGGATCCATCTCCCAGTTGGGGATGGTGGTAATTTTAAACACCAGTCCGTCCATTCGTAAATATTGCCGTAAACCATCCAGTTGGTTGTTGCTGGCAGTGGTGACCGCAAAGTACATGGGTTTTTGGTAACGGTTACTGAGGAGGGTATTCAAAATCATATAATCCTGTACCCTCAGAAAACCCAATTTTCTCCCGCGCCCAATGTTGATGTTCCATTTTGGCCCCAACTGGAAACTGACATTAGGAGAGAGATTGGGAGGTTCCTTTTTCATCGTGACTTTATATCGTTCCAATTCCGTTTTCCTGACTTCTTCCGGGATGCTGGTGATCTCAACTTTATCCCGTTTGGGCCATGGGAATAATCCTGTCGGCCCAATCTGTTGATACTCCGGATGTTTATCTCCGAATAGCTTTACCCCCTGATTATAGAGGAATTGAGGTAGATTCTCAATTTGTTTGTCGGTAAGGCTCATGGGCACCTTCGGTTCCCGATTTTTCAGTTGTTCGATGTACCATCCGGTGTTGAGCAAACTCAAATTGACCACCCGCACATCGGTACGCACATTTTCCACCTCCTGCAAATACCACAACGGAAAGGTATCATTATCTCCATTAGTATAAAGGATGCCGTTGGGTTCACAGGAGATCAGCATGTTGTAAGAATAATCCCATGCGACATAATTTCCCGTTCGGTCATGTTCATGAAAATTCTCTGCCAGAACAATCCCCGGTGAGATAAACAATAACACGGACATGGCGACGGGGAGATACTTTTCAGCGGAGCCGCCCATGGTTTTTGCCTGTTTATAGACCCATTCCAGGACAGCACCTGCTCCCAACCCTATCCAGATGGCAAAGGCAAAGAACGACCCCACATAACTGTAGTCCCGTTCTCGGGGTTGTGGATCTGGCTGGTTCAGGTAGAGAACAATCGCTAATCCGGTCATAAAGAACAGCACAAATATCGCCAGAGCATGTTTCCAATCCCGTTTAAAATGGTAGTAGGCGCCAAATAATCCCAACAGAAAGGGGATCAATCCAAAACGGGCCCAGTCCACCCCGGGACCATTTTTTTCCATTCCAACAAAATTCCACAGAAAATAGCGGATATACATTTTATTAATTTGATATCTCCAGAAGAAATCCCAGACGCTGGTATAATTTTTACCATTGGGGGAGGAACGCCATACCCGCTCTCGGTCCACGATGGAATGTTCTCCATATTGTTCCCGGTTCAGATAACTGATAAAATTTTCAATGGTTTCCGGATTATTCTCATCAATGTTGGGATCCAGATTAGAGCGGATGTAAATCATTAAATAAGAAGAATAGCCAATTGTGATCAGTAAGATGGACATCAAAAGGATAGACAGGATTTCCTGATGTTTTTGAACGGCATAGGCAAAACCAATTATCAACAGTACCACACCCACAGCCAGACCAAAGAAACCTACCTTGCCAGCAAGCCAGGGAATTCCCTTCACCACTCCCGGGTAAACCATCAGGGTAAGCAGAACCCCGACAATTCCCAGCATAATAAAAGAGGTAAGATTCATCTCATAGCGTTTATAATAGATCACCATCAGAATGGTGGGAATGGCCAGCACATTAAGCAGATGAACGCCTATAGCCAGCCCCATCAGGTAGGCAATCAGGAGAACATATTTTTCATTCCCAATCTCTTCACTCCGTTCAGCCCAGCGAAAAATCAACCAGACCACCAGACCGGTAAACAACATGGAAGGGGCATAGACTTCTGCTTCAACAGCATTCCACCAGAAACTATGAGTAAAGGCAAAGGTTAAAGCACCGACTGCCGCCCCGATGTTGGGAACATATTTTAAAAATCCTTCTCTGGATGGCTGAAATTCTCGAAATAAATGCACAATGATAAGATAGAGAAAAAGGATGGTAAACGCACTGGATATCACTGAGATAATGTTCACCCGAAGCCCAACATTTTCGATCAGGAATTCAGGGATAAGGGTAAAAACTCTCCCAACCAGGAGATAAAGAGGGGCGCCAGGCGGGTGTGGCACCGCCAACCGAAAAGAGCATGCGATAAATTCGCCACAATCCCAGAAGGACACTGTGGGAGCAACTGTACGAAAATACATTATCAAACTAAAGGCAAATACCAGAAAACCTGTAAACTTGTTAGCATCAAGCTTTTTCATCGCTAATGATACTCCTTCCGTTATCGGTTAAAAACTGTTAACAACCGTCGAATTTGATCTTTGTTATTTTCAGACCACCGTTTCAACGCTCTTTTTTTTAAAGGGACTCCCCTCCCCCGGCGTTTCTGCAATTCGTTCCAGCCAGCGGGAAAGGTATAGCAATTGAGAAAATTTTTTGCGTTTCAGAATAAAATATTCAAATACAATACTTCCAGGATACATCCGATTTAACACCTCCCGATCTGATACCCGGCGCATCTGCTGGGTGATACGGCGCTTCCTTAACATCAGGGGGATGTGGGTGATCAACCATCCATACGCCTTTGCCACCGCTGCTGCATTCCGAAAATGCCCTTTTAACAATTCTAACCCCATAGCCACCATATCCAGGGGAATGCGAAGCGGGAGGCGTAATAAGAGATTCCCCGGGGACAGATTTTTGATAAGAAGAAAGATATTGTTCCTGAAATTCCAGTAGGTTTTTCTGGGACTGTCCTGATCTAACGTTCCACCCACGTGATGCCAGACTCTGGAAGCGGGAATGCTCTTAATATCCCACCCCATTAATCGGATTCGCCAGCAAAGATCGATTTCTTCCTGGTGCATGATGAAGTCTTCATCTATATAGCCCACTTCTTCCAGGGTTTGCTTACGCAGAAAAATACAAGCCCCACTCGCCCAGAACAAGCCGATGGGTTGATCATACTGTCCCTCATCTTTTTCTGTGGTGAAAAACAACCGACCTCTCAGAAAGGGATATCCCAACCAATCCAGAAAACCGCCACAGGCTCCAGCATATTCCAGATGATCTCGTAATTCCATTCCCAGAATCTTGGGCTGGGCAGCTCCTAAAGCCGGATCTTTCTCAAATGCTTCTACAATCGGTTCG
>RFIL01000320.1 GCA_003695285.1 Calditrichota bacterium | reverse complement strand
TTGAATCCGGCATCCCGGATAGTTTGCAAGTCCTTCCTTACAATCGCTTCATCAAAGAGACTGGTACCACCTTTTGTTTGATAAACATAATTCATCCCGATAAGCGTAACCGGCACCCCATTGATCAACAATTTATTTGAGGCAATGGATACCTTTCTGGCGGCCAGAGAAACTCTCCGAATGTCCAGGGTGGTTTTTAAAGAATCCAGACGTAGCTCCGCATAGAGACCACCGGTTTTTTTCTCAGGAAGGGGAATCCCCATCAGAGGGAAATGAATTTCCTTTTTCCCTGCCGGAATATCAATTTTTTGTTGAGCATAAATCGTCTCCGAATCTCTAATTCGTAGAGTCAAAGAATAAACCCCATCTTTACCATCGGAGGTATGGAGACGAATCTGTCCACTGATTCCATAGGTAGAATCAGTATAAGATGGTTCAACATCCACCGCTCTGATGGATGTGGGCGGCATTATTTCCAGGAACAGGGGGCTAATCATTCCATTGTCAATATGAGGCATGGCGCCGGGAAAAAAAGAGGGGATAGTACCAACTTTATAGCTGGAAGATTTAATGGCAATTCGTACCATATTATCCCCTTCCTTGAGCAGGGGGGGATCAACTGGTAACGTTACTGGAAAGAAGTTCCTGCGATGGGTATATATCAAAGAATCATTCAACCATATTTTAACTTCTCCGTTTAACATTCCCAGGTGGAGTCGGAATTCACGTGAAAAAGTATGTTCGATGGTGAAGTGCTTCTCGAAAAAGAGTTCAGAGATATTCCGGAACACGCAGGGAACCTGAACCACACCCAGAGTGGAATCGAAATCCGGAGTCATTAATTGCCATTTACCGTTTAACTGTATTACCGGATGGTTCGGATATTCCCAGTTGATGTTAGTTTGAAGAGCATTCGAAACTTTCTCCTCGGGAAGCGAATAGAGATATAACTCTTGGGCATGGATAATCAACAGATTGCTCGCCAACCAACAAAGGAAAAAACAGAGTCGAAAATATAAGCCTGATTTCATTCATCTCCTCCATTCAGGCGAGGAAAATACGGAAAATGATTTAGAAATGCAATTCAGAGGAAAACTCAATGTAGAAAAAGAAATCTTTGAAAGTGAAATTGAAAAAGCTAATGTCAGAAGGAACATCCGGACAAAGAATATGGTATCAGCAAGGCTGCTCAGAAAAAACGGAACTTTCCAAAAGTTAATTTAGCTTACAGATTCTTTAAACGTCCCTTGACATTTTTCGACTTATTTGATATTATAAATCACCGACAATTTTAATGGCATTAAAAATAAGGATAGAAAACATGTTATTTATACTTAACCTTTTTCAATAACTTAACCTCCAGAAAAGCCTGGCACTTATATAGTCCAGGCTTTTTTTATGGCACCAGGTAATTCTAAAATTCAATACCTTTATCCAAACTTAAAAGAAGGAGATTGCCATGTTTGATACCACCTATTTCCCGGGAGCCAAGAAGTACTGGCACATGGGTGAAATATATGATTGGGACACCCGATTGGTCCATGTGATGTCCCACGTTCTGCATTATGGGAGTTCGGTTTTTGAGGGAATTCGCGCATACGAAACTTCCAGAGGGCCGGCTATCTTTCGTTTAGAAGATCATATCGATAGATTCTTCACATCTGCAGCTGCTTTAAATATGGATGTTCCCTATACTAAAGAAGAGATTATTGAAGCCTGTCGTTTAATCGTCAGAGAAAATCGGTTACGTAGCGCCTATATTCGCCCCAACCTTTTTTATAGCTATGGAAATCTGGGATTAACTCCAAAAGCCTGTCCGGTGGAACTTACGATTGGTTGTTGGGAATGGGGAGCCTACCTGGGAGATGAAGCCATTGCCACCGGGGTACATGTACTACTTCTCCCCTGGAAACGGTTCCACCATACACAAATTAATGCCTCGGTGAAATTGGGTGGTCTTTATGTTCAGTCCAATATCCATGCCACTTATGCTCGCCGAATGGGTTTTGATGAAGGTATTTTTCTGAATTTAGAAGGAAGAATTGCAGAAGGTCCCGGTGAAAATATTATTCTGGTAAAAAACGGGATCGTCAAAACCAATGATAAATTCGAATCTATTTTAGAGGGAATCACTCGCACCACCATTCTGGAACTCGCCCGAGATCTGGGATATGAAACCGAAATCAGTCCCATTACCATAGAAGAATTTTTAAACGCTGATGAAGTCTTTTTTACCGGAACCGCCGCTGAGGTAACCCCAATTACCAGAATTACCGATGGACGGGATCAAGAGAAGTCGCCGGATGAATGGGAAGTGTTCACCATTGGTGATGGAACTCCTGGGAAAATAACCTTGCAACTCTCCAAATTATATGGAGAAGTGGTAAGAGGAAAACATGAGTCCTATGACCACTGGCTGACCTATGTTTATGACTCACCTGAAGAAGCACGAATGGCTCTTGGTGAATCTCCCGACTCTATGGAAAAAGAACGATTAAGCCGCTTCTAAAATAATGATTTGTGGCCCTCTGAAGATAAGATCATTAATTTCAGAGGGCCTGAGTAGAGGTTTTTAAGCAATAGATTCACCATCGAAAAAGTTATTTCAGGAGAAAAAGAATGCCCCGGCTATCACAACGTGCATTAAACATGCCACCGTCCCCCATCCGTAAACTGGTACCATATGCGGAAGATGCCAAACGAAGAGGGATTAAGGTGTATCATCTTAACATCGGCCAACCGGATATCCCCACACCTCAGGTGATGCTGGACGCTTTTCGAAATCATCAGATCAAAGTGCTGGAATATGGACATTCCGCAGGTTTATGGGAATACCGTGAAGGACTGGCCAGGTATTATCAACAATACGACATTGCGGTTACCAAAGAAGAGATTATTGTCACCACCGCCGGAAGCGAAGCTATCATCTTTGCCATGATGGCAACGATGGACCATGAAGACGAAATTTTAATACCGGAACCGTTTTACACCAATTATATCGGATTTGCCCATGAAGCCGGAGTAAAGATCGTTCCCATTACCTGCTACGCCGAGGATGGGTTTCGGCTTCCCCCGGATGAGCAGATTCTCAATAAGATCACACCACGCACCCGCGTCATACTCATCTGCAATCCCAATAATCCTACCGGTTATGTTTATACCCGCGAGGAATTGGAAAGAGTACGGAAAATCGCTCTGGATCATGATTTGTTTATCATATCCGATGAGGTTTACCGAGAATTTGTTTTTGATGGCGCTGTGCATCACTCCATCCTGCATTTTCCCGGAATCGATGATCGAGCCATCCTGGTAGATAGCATTTCCAAACGATATAGCGCCTGTGGTGCTCGGATTGGATGTCTGGTAACTCACAACAAAGAGATCCTGGAAACAGCATTGCGTTTCGGGCAAGCCAGACTTTGCCCCCCAACTCTGGAACAAATTGCCGCTCTGGCAGCACTGAATACCCCGGCTTCTTACTTTGAAGAAGTGATGCAGGAATACCGCAGACGAAGGGATATCGTTGTCGATGCCCTGCAAGAGATACCCGGCGTCATTTGTCAGAAACCTCAGGGAGCTTTCTATACCATTGCCAAACTACCGGTAGATGATGCGGACAAATTTTCTCAATGGTTGCTGGAAGAATTTCATGATAACAATGAAACGGTCATGTTGGCCCCCGCGAATGGATTTTATGCCACTCCGGGAATGGGTATTGATGAGGTGCGTATTGCCTTTGTGTTAAACACTAAGGCCATGCAACGATCAATGGAAATATTGAAAAAAGCATTATCCGTTTATCCCGGACGGGTAAAGTAAAGATGATGTTATCACGTAAAATCAAGCACCATGCCTGCCGCTTCTTTCAGGGCAGGCTTTTTTATTTATGGTTTTTCTAACACTTCGTTTTTTATCCGGGTTGACATTCAACCATCTTTCTCGTATATTTTTTCGCTAAGCACCAAATTATTCTTAATCTTATCCGAGCTCTACCTCCGGATACATTAAAGAGGTAGGTGGCGATTCTATCGAACAGAATGAATTTTGAAGGATAAAAAAGCATCTATACGACATCTTAACATGACGGTATTGTAAAGAGAAGGAGTAGGATCTTGAAAGCCAATCTCATCTTAGTAGTTCTGTTAATTGGTTCCGCCATAGTATTCGCTCAGGAATCCAACGAAGAATCGCTTTTCAATCAAGGAGTGGAGGCATATAAACAAGGACGTTATGAGGCTGCCCAACAAACTTTTTTACAGATCTGGCAACAATACCCCAGTGGCCGTCTGATTACCGCTACCCGGCTAATGCTGGCGAAATCCTATTATAAGCTGGGTGATTACCCTAAAGTGGAAAATCTGTGTTTGAATTTTTTTAATAAATTCCCGGATAGTAAATACCTTGATGACATGCACCATTTACTGGGGAATACCATGTTTAAACTTCATCGCTATATGCGAGCGGTGGAGGAGTGGTTATGGGTGATCGAAAACAGCCGCGATCCACGTTTAAAACGTTTAGCAGGTGAATACACCTTTCAAACCATGGATCATTTTTTATCCCCCAATCAAATTGAAGCACTCCGCAGAGATCATCCCAACGCCGAATTTGACGGGCTGGCGAAGGTCGTTCTCGCTAAAAAATTGTTACGTAAAGGGGAAAAACAACGGGCCAACCGGTTATTACGCTCCTTTTTACGAGAGCAACCCAACCATTTTTATGCGGATGAAGCACGTCGATTGCTGGGTAAACCTACCGTACGGGGAGTGACCCGCAATGGCTTCGTATTTCTCAAACCTACGGATCCCCAGGTGAAAAAAATTGGCGACGAAATGGAATTGGGGATGCAATATGCCATCTTTGAATATCGTCAAAGAAATCCCCGCGAAAAGATCGGCTTTCAAAGTTTTGATGTATCGCCCAGCGTACTCAGTGCTTTAAAAACAGCTGAGGAGGCAATGGAACTAAACGATCCCTTATGTATGATAGGCCCCATCCAGGCTGACCCCTGCGCCGCCCTGTCCATGATGTCTCGATACGAACGGATTCCTTACATTATCCCCCTCAGTTCCCAGGCAGGGCTTACCGGTTTAAGCCAATATTCCTTCCAGTTAAATCCTGATGCCCATACCAAGGGGAGATTTTTAGGCGACTATGCCTCGCAAAAATTACAATTAAAACGGATTGCAGTCATTGCCCCGGTAAATGAATACGGGCAGGATTTTGTGGAAAGTTTTGTGGAAGAAGTACAAGCTAATGGTGCTGAGATAGCCACCATACAATGGTATTATGA
>RFIL01000319.1 GCA_003695285.1 Calditrichota bacterium | reverse complement strand
GCATCGACATTCTCATCTTCCAGTAAAATTTCCAACCCCTGTCGATAGTGTTCATGATCGGCGGTGGAAATCATATCGACCGGGTTATGCACACTGGCTTCTTCCGGTAAGATTTGCCGCAGTCGTTGTCGGGTTTCCTCGCTGAGTTTGGCCATCTTTAACCCATTGCCGATCAAGGCATCGGTGGCTAAAATTCCGGGGCCTCCGGCATTGGTCAACACCGCCACCCGATTGCTTTTCGGTAGTGGTTGGTTGGCAAACGCCATCCCCAGGGTAAACATCTCTTCAATGGTCGGCACTCGAATCACCCCGCATTGATGAAGCAGGGTATTAATCGCCACCTCGGAATCTGCCAGTGCTCCGGTGTGGGAACTGGCGGCACGAGCACCGGCGGCTGTCTTGCCAGCTTTTACCACAATCACCGGTTTTTTGCGGGTGGCTTTCCGGGCAATTTCCAGAAATCGTCGGGGATCCGCCAGATTCTCCAGATACATCAAAATCAGGTCGGTGTGAGAATCCGCAAAATAATATTCCAGAAGGTCATTGTCTGAGATGTCTGCTTTATTTCCCATGCTGGCAAAAAGAGAAATTCCCAGTTGTAAATGATTCGCCAGTTCCAGAATCACCACCCCCAACGCTCCGCTCTGAGAGATAAAACCAATATTTCCCTGATGCGGTCGTGCAGGAGAAAAAGTTGCATCCAGACGCACATCCGGGGCGGTGTTAAAAACACCCATACAGTTGGGCCCCACCATGCGCATTCCGTATCGGTGTATCTGTTCCAATAGACGTTCTTCCCGTTTGATGCCTTCACCACCAATTTCGCGGAAACCAGCGGAAATGACGATCAGCGCTTTTACTCCTTTTTGACCACATTCATCCACCACCTCGTGGATAACCTCCTTGGGCACAATTAAAATCGCCAGATCTAGCTCATCCGGAATGGCACTTACCGAGGGATAACATTTATATCCCTGAATCACATCCGTTCGTGGATTTACCGGGTAAAGGATTCCCTCAAATCCCATACGGATCAGGTTGTTCATAACTTTGTGCCCCAGGGTCCCTTCTCGTTTGGAAGCACCAACGACTGCTACTGTTCGAGGTCGAAATATGGCATCCAGACTCATAGTTTTCCTCCGCGTTCCTTTATCTGCCTGCTTTATGGTTACTGTATTAAATTACATGATGGGAATGGAAAAATAAAGCGGTTTTGGAATGAGTCTCGCACTAGAGAAGTGAGTCTCATACTCAATATGACACTCCCGAAAGCGGGAGAATACCATACTAAGCTCCGATGAACATTTTTCTTCCCCCTGGCTCAGGAATTGTAAATCATAATAGAGTTGCAATTTCCTCGTTGGGATATTAACATTTTTTATACCTGGTACTGTGGATTACATAACCGATAATCATTTATATCCATCATCCAGGGAAAAAATGGGATAAAAATTAAAACAGAAAGAGGTTAAAAACTCTTATGAAAACGATTCAACAAAAAGTCAAGTATAAAATACGAGTAGTAAGTGCTGCCTCTTTATTTGATGGGCATGATGCCGCCATCAATATCATGCGACGAATTTTGCAGAGTTCCGGAGCTGAGGTCATTCATCTGGGTCACAATCGACCGGTGCATGAGATTGTGGACAGTGCCATCCAGGAAGATGTACAGGCCATTGCCGTAACCAGCTATCAGGGAGGGCATATAGAATTTTTCAAATACATGTATGACTTATTGCAAGAACGTGGAGCCGGTCATATTAAAATTTTTGGCGGAGGGGGCGGTACCATCCTTCCGGAAGAGATTGAAGAGCTTCACAACTATGGCATTGCCCGGATTTATTCCCCAGAGGATGGCAGAAGAATGGGGCTGCAGGGCATGATTGATGACATGCTCAGCAAATGCAACTTTGTCAGCAAATCCACCTACGTTGGGAATGAAATCAATCTGATAGAAGAACGGAACGTGACGGCTATCGGGCAAATCATCTCATTTATCGAGAATTTTCCCAAAGAAGCCGAACCGTTGCTCTCTCAATTAAAAGAACTCGCTAAGAAACACAAAACTCCGGTGCTGGGGATTACCGGAACCGGGGGCTCTGGGAAATCTTCTTTAACCGATGAACTGGTGCGCCGCTTTTTAATGGATTTTCCTGATAAAACAGTCGCCATCATCTCCGTGGACCCCTCCAAGCGAAAGACCGGTGGTGCTCTTCTGGGAGACCGCATTCGAATGAACTCCATTTACAATCCCCGGGTCTTCATGCGTTCGTTTGCCACCCGTCAGGCTCATCGCGCCCTTAGTAAAACCATCCAACCAGCCATTGATATTTTTAAGACCGCCGGATATGATCTGATTATCGTTGAAACGGCCGGCATCGGACAAAGCGACTCAGAGGTGGTGGAAATTGCGGATATGTCCATTTATGTTATGACCCCGGAATATGGGGCAGCTACCCAATTGGAAAAGATCGACATGATTGACTTCGCAGACCTGATTGCTCTCAACAAATTTGACAAGCAGGGGGCACTGGATGCCCTGAGGGATGTTCAAAAACAATATCAGCGCGGTCATGGGTTATGGGATAAGGACCTCTCGGAGATGCCAGTCTATGGCACCATGGCTTCCAAATTCAACGATCCGGGAACCAACAAATTCTATCGGGCAGTGATAGAAACACTCAACCGAAAATGCGGGTTGGACTGGCAGTCTCATTTTGAATTGACCGAAGCCATGATTGAAAAAGAGTACATCATCCCACCCGATCGAGTCCGTTACCTTGCAGAGATTGCCGAGTTAAATGACCGTTATAATCGCTACGTTGAAAAGCAAAGCGAAATTGCTCGGAAAGCCTATCAATTAAAAGGAACCATCGAGCTGCTAAAAGAAAAAGGTGAAAATACCTCTAACCTTGAAAAAGAATATGCTGAACTGGAACGACAGCTGGACAAGGATTGTCTGGATATTTTGAAAAACTGGGACAAGCTCAAAAAACGGTATCGACAAAAAGTAAACAGTTATACGGTACGGGGCAAGGAGATAAAAGTAGAGAATTACACCGAAACCTTAAGCCACCTGAAGATACCGAAGGTTGCTCTCCCCAGATACCATGATTGGGGAGATATTGTGAAGTGGTCACTCACGGAAAATGTTCCCGGAGAATTTCCCTATACCGCAGGAGTCTATCCCTACAAACGCAAAGGGGAAGATCCCACCCGTATGTTTGCCGGAGAAGGAGGGCCGGAACGGACCAACCGGCGTTTCCATTTTCTGAGTAAGGGCATCGGGGTCGCTCGACTGAGTACCGCCTTTGACTCGGTAACCCTTTATGGTGAAGACCCTGACTACCGACCGGATATTTACGGGAAAATTGGAAACTCCGGTGTGAGTGTCGCCACTGTCGATGATGCTAAAAAGTTGTATTCCGGATTCGATTTAACCAGCCCCAACACCTCCGTTTCCATGACCATTAACGGACCGGCACCTATGATGCTGGGATTTTTCTTTAATGCCGTGGTCGATCAGGAATGTGAAAAATATATCCGCCAACAGGGCTTGGTTGAAGAAGTAGACAAAAAAATTGAGGCCATCTATCGGGAAAAAGGGATGCCTCGCCCCCGTTACCATGGACTGTTGCCGGAAGGGCATAATGGTTTGGGGTTGTTACTTCTGGGAGTTTCCGGGGATGAAGTTTTGCCCAGGGATGTTTATGAGAATATCAAATCCCAGGCTCTCTCCGTAGTTCGGGGTACCGTTCAGGCCGATATTCTGAAGGAAGACCAGGCCCAAAATACCTGTATATTTTCCACGGAATTTGCCCTTCGTTTGATGGGAGATATTCAGGAATATTTTATCCAGCACAACGTTCGTAATTTTTACTCCGTATCCATCTCCGGCTATCATATTGCCGAAGCCGGAGCCAATCCCATCACCCAGTTAGCCTTTACCCTTGCCAATGGATTTACCTATGTCGAATATTACCTCAGCAGAGGGATGCATAT